>NZ_JASGBW010000030.1:0-56433 GCF_030053215.1 Stenotrophomonas sp. PFBMAA-4
CCGGTACCGCCGGCCGGCGCAGCCACGCATGGCGTGGCTCTACTGACTGCGGGTTTCAGTAGATCCACGCCATGCGTGGATGGGGCCTTTCCGGTACCGCCGGCCGGCGCAGCTACGCATGGCGTGGCTCCCCCATGAACGCGCCGATGGCCGGCATCGTGCTGGCCGGCGGCCTGTCCAGCCGCATGGGGCGCGACAAGGCCATGCTGCCGTGGCAGGGGCGCACGCTGCTGGAACACATGCGCGGCCTGCTGATGCTGGCAGGCGCGGACCGGGTCTGGGTGAGTGGCCACTACCCGGCGTTTGATGGCATTCCCGACCGGGTGGCCCGCTGCGGCCCGCTGGGCGGCCTGTACAGCGTGGCCCTGCAGATGCCTGACGGCCCGGCGTGGGTGGTGCCGGTGGATACGCCACGCCTCACCCCCCGGCTGCTCCAGCAGTTGCGTGATGCCCATCCTGGCCGCTGCACGATCTATGACGGCCATCCGTTGCCAATGCTGTTTAATGTGGACCATGAAAGCCGTACAGTCCTTGAAAGCATGATCCACGATCCCCTTGGCCCGCGTTCCCTGCAGGCCCTGCAACATCGGCTGGGCGCACACACCGTGCGCCTGGCCCACGCCGACGAAAGCGCCCTGGTCAACTGCAACACCCCCGCCCAATGGGAGGATGTCGCCTCATGAAGGTGCAGCTGCAGGATCAAGCCATGCGTGTACGCCTGGACGAGGCCGAACTGGCCCAGCTGCTGGCCGGCGAATCAGTCGAGAACCTGACCCGGTTCGGCGGCAATGGGGGCTGGGGCACGGCGGTGTCCCTGCATGGCGGCGACCAGGCCGTGCTGCTCGACGGGGGCACCTACTGCCGGCTGGTACTGCCGCGCGAGGCGGTCGAAGCGCTGGCCGGGCGCCTGCCGTGCCGTGACGGGCTGGCCTTTCCGCTGTACCTTGATGACGGCACCACGCTGCAGCTGCAGTTCGATGTGGATGTGCGCGACAGCGTGCGCCAGCGCGGCGTGAGCTTCCGCAGCAGTTCCGGGTCAACGGTTTGACATTTGTCAGGGGCAGGGTGGATACCGGCCCCTGATTGATCCAGATCAACCCCGTCGAGGGCAATGCACGGCCTAATGGCTGCGTGACGACGGGTTACAACTTGAAAGCAGTACCCACGTCATTCCACAGCCTTGGAGCCATGTATGACCGTCGGTAGCGATCCTGTTGTCCCCAGCACTGCCCGATCCGGCCGCGTCATCAGCGACTGGATGCCGGAAGACGCCGGTTACTGGGAACGCACCGGCAAGCGGGTCGCCACCCGCAACCTGGTGATATCCATCCCCTCGCTGCTGCTGGCCTTCGCGGTCTGGGTGCTGTTCTCGGCGGTGACCATCAGCCTGCCGAAGATCGGCTTTCCCTTCAGCACCGACCAGCTGTTCTGGCTGGTGGCGCTGCCCAGCCTGTCCGGCGCCACGCTGCGCATCTTCTATTCGTTCGTCATCCCGATCTTCGGTGGCCGCCGCTGGACGGCGCTGTCCACCGCCTCGCTGCTGGCGCCGACGATCTGGTTGGGCTTCGCCGTGCAGGACCCGGCCACCCCGTACTGGGTGTTCGTGGCCATCGCGATCCTGTGCGGCTTCGGTGGCGCGAACTTCTCGTCGTCGATGTCCAACATCTCCTTCTTCTACCCCAAGCAGAAGCAGGGCCTGGCGCTGGGCCTGAACGCCGGCCTGGGCAACGTGGGCGTGTCGGTGGCGCAGGCCGTGATTCCGCTGGTCATCACCGTGGGCGTGTTCGGTGCCATCGGTGGTGCGCCGCAGCCCACGGTGGAAGGCGCGGCGCCGTTGTTCGTGCAGAACGCGGGCTTCATCTGGGTGCCGGCGATCGCGATCTGCGCCATCGCGGCGTGGTTCGGGATGAACGACCTGACCAGTGCCCGCTCGTCGTTCTCCGAACAGGCGGTGATCTTCCGCCGCAAGCACAACTGGCTGATGTGCTGGTTGTATATCGGCACCTTTGGCTCCTACATCGGCTTCTCGGCCGGCTTCCCGATGCTGGTCAAGAGCCAGTTCCCGGAGGTGAATCCGTTGGCCTACGCCTTCATCGGCCCGCTGCTGGGCGCGTTGATGCGTTCGGTGGGCGGCAGCATGGCCGACCGCTGGGGCGGCGCACGCCTGACCTTCTGGGTGTTCGCGCTGATGATCGCCGCCGTGTTCGGCGTGCTGCACTTCCTGCCCAGCGACGGCCAGGGCGGCAACTTCAACGGCTTCCTGCTCAGCTTCATGGCGCTGTTCGTGCTCAGTGGCATCGGCAACGGCACCACTTTCCGCATGATCCCGGTGATCTTCCGCACCCTGCATGAGCGCTGGGCGGCCAACGACAGCGCCGAGGGCAAGGCCGCGGCTGCGCACCAGGCCAGCATCGAATCGGCCGCGGTGGTCGGCTTCTCCGGTGCGATTGGCGCCTATGGCGGTTTCTTCATCCCCAAGAGCTACGGCTCGTCCATCACCTTGACCGGCAGCCCCGACATGGCGCTGTACGGATTCGTTGTTTTCTACGTCACCTGCCTGGCCGTGACCTGGTGGTGGTACTACCGGCGCGGTGCCGAGACACCCTGCTGACGACATGAAAACGCACCGCAGCCAATGAACACCTCAGCCACGATGCAGATGTCCGCAAAGGGAGACCCCCGATGAGCTATTTCCTCGATCGCTTGCAGTTCTTCAAGCGTGAACCCCAGACCTTTGCCGATGGCCATGGTTTTGCCAAGAGCGAGGGCCGTGACTGGGAAAACAGTTACCGCCAGCGCTGGCAGTACGACAAGATCGTCCGCTCCACCCACGGGGTGAACTGCACCGGTTCGTGCAGCTGGAAGATCTACGTCAAGAACGGCCTGGTCACCTGGGAAACCCAGCAGACAGACTACCCGCGCACGCGCCCGGACCTGCCCAACCATGAACCGCGTGGCTGCCCGCGTGGCGCCAGCTACTCGTGGTACCTGTACAGCGCCAACCGCCTGAAGTACCCGCTGATCCGCGGCACGCTGCTGCGCCTGTGGCGCGAAGCCCGCAAGAGCAAGGCTCCAGTGGATGCCTGGGCCAGCATCGTCGAGGACAAGGAAAAGGCGCGCTCGTACAAGACCCGCCGTGGCATGGGCGGCTTCGTGCGCCTGCAGTGGGAAGAGGCCAACGAGATCATCGCCGCCTCCAACCTGTACACGGTGAAGCAGTATGGGCCGGACCGCGTCGTCGGCTTCTCGCCGATTCCGGCGATGTCGATGGTGTCCTATGCGGCCGGCGCGCGTTACCTGTCCTTGCTGGGCGGCGCCTGCCTGTCCTTCTATGACTGGTACTGCGATCTGCCACCGGCCTCGCCGCAGATCTGGGGCGAACAGACCGACGTGCCCGAATCGGCCGACTGGTACAACAGCCGCTACATCATCGCCTGGGGCTCGAACGTGCCGCAGACGCGCACGCCCGATGCGCACTTCTTCACCGAGGCGCGCTACAACGGCACCAAGACGGTGGCGATCTGCCCGGACTACTCCGAGCTGGCCAAGCTGACCGACCACTGGCTGCACCCCAAGCAGGGCACAGATGCAGCACTGGCGTTTGCCTTCGGCCATGTGATCCTGCGCGAGTTCCACGTCGATTCGCCCTCGCAGTACTTCCAGGACTACTGCCGCCAGTACTCGGACATGCCGATGCTGGTGCGCCTGGAGCGCCGCGAGGATGGCCGGCTGGTGCCGGGCCGCTTCCTGCGCGCCAGCGAACTGGGTGGCCTGGGCGAAGCCAACAATCCCGACTGGAAGACCCTGGCCTACGACGAGAGCAGCGGCCAGATCGTGGTGCCCAACGGCTCGATCGGCTTCCGCTGGGGCGAGAAGGGCAAGTGGAACATCGAGGAGAAGGAAAGCAACGGCAGCGATACGCGCCTGCGGCTGAGCCTGGCCGAGGGCCACGAGGGTATCGAAGCGGTCAGCTTCCCGTACTTCGGCGGCATCGAGACCGACGGCTGGACCGCGGCCCCGGCCGAGGACGTGCTTGAACGCAACATCCCGGTGCGTCGCCTGGCCCTGGCCGATGGTGGCGAAACCCTGGTGGCCACGGTCTACGACCTGCTGCTGGCCCAGTATGGCGTGGACCGTGGCTTCGGCGGCGGCAACGTGGCCACCAGCTTCGACGACATGGTGCCGGGTACGCCGGCCTGGCAGGAGCGCATCACGGGCGTGTCGCGCGGCGAAGTGATCGAGATCGCCCGTGAGTTCGCCCGCACTGCCGACAAGACCCACGGCCGTTCGATGATCATCGTCGGCGCGGGCATGAACCACTGGTTCCACAACGACATGAACTACCGCGGCCTGATCAACATGCTGATCATGTGCGGCTGCGTGGGCCAGACCGGTGGCGGCTGGGCGCATTACGTGGGGCAGGAAAAGCTGCGCCCGCAGACCGGCTGGCAGCCGCTGGCCTTCGGCCTGGACTGGAGCCGCCCGCCTCGCCATATGAACGGCACCTCGTTCTTCTACTTCAACACCGGGCAGTGGCGCTACGAGAAGCTGCAGGTGGATGAGCTGCTTTCGCCGCTGGCCGATGCAAGCAAGTACAGCGGCAGCCTGGCCGACCTCAACCTGCGTGCGGTGCGCATGGGCTGGCTGCCCAGTACCCCGCAGCTGGACCGCAACCCGCTGCAGCTGGTGCGCGAGGCCGAGGCGGCCGGCGTGGCCCCGGCGGACTACGCGCTGGGCAAGTTCAAGGATGGCTCGCTGGACTTCGCCTTCGCCGACCCGGATGCACAGCAGAACCACCCGCGCATGATGTTCATCTGGCGCTCGAACCTGCTGGGTTCCTCGGGCAAGGGCCATGAATACATGCTGCGCCACCTGCTCGGCACGCGCCATGGCCTGCAGGGCAAGGACCTGGGCGAAATGGGCGCGATCAAGCCGCAGGAAGTGAAGTGGCATGACGAGGCGCCGGAGGGCAAGCTCGACCTGCTGGTAACGCTCGACTTCCGCATGTGCACCACCGCGCTGTACTCGGACATCGTGCTGCCGACGGCGACGTGGTACGAGAAGGACGACCTCAATACCTCGGACATGCACCCGTTCATCCACCCGCTGTCCAAGGCGGTGGACCCGGCCTGGGAGTCGCGCAGCGACTGGGACATCTTCAAGGGCGTGGCACGTACCCTCAGCGACATGGCACCGGGCGTGCTGGGCGTTGAAAAGGACCTGGTGCTGGTGCCGACCCTGCACGACACGCCCAACGAACTGGGCATGCCGTTCGGCGTGGCCGACTGGAAGAAGGGCGAGTGCGAGGCCATCCCGGGGCAGACCATGCCGTCGATGACCGTGGTCGAGCGTGACTACCCCAACCTGTACCGCAAGTTCACCTCGCTGGGCCCGCTGCTGGACAAGCTGGGCAACGGCGGCAAGGGCATGAACTGGGACACGAAGCACGAGATCGACTTCCTCGGCAAGCTCAACCATACCGTGCTCGACGAAGGCGTGAGCCACGGCCGTCCGGCCATTTCCACCGCCATCGACGCAGCCGAAGTCATCCTTCATCTGGCGCCTGAAACCAACGGCCACGTGGCAGTGAAGGCCTGGGAATCGCTGGGCAGCTTCACCGGCCGCGAGCACACCCACCTGGCGGTCGGCAAGGAGCACGAGGCGATCCGCTTCCGTGACATCCAGGCGCAGCCGCGCAAGATCATCTCCTCGCCGATCTGGTCGGGGCTGGAGGACGACAACGTCAGCTACAACGCGGGCTACACCAACGTACATGAGCTGATTCCGTGGCGCACGGTGACCGGTCGCCAGCAGTTCTACCAGGACCATGAGTGGATGATCGACTTCGGCGAGGCCTTCATGGGCTACCGGCCGCCGGTCAACACGCGCACGGTGGAGCCGCTGCTGAACCAGCGCCCGAACGGCAACAAGGAGATCGTGCTGAACTGGATCACCCCGCACCAGAAGTGGGGCATCCACAGCACCTACAGCGACAACCTGATCATGCAGACGCTGTCGCGTGGTGGCCCCATCGTGTGGCTGAGCGAGGATGACGCGCGCAATGCCGGCATCGTCGACAACGACTGGATCGAGCTGTTCAACGTCAACGGTGCGATTGCCGCGCGCGCGGTGGTCAGCCAGCGCGTGATGCCGGGCATGGCGATGATGTACCACGCCCAGGAACGCATCATCAACGTGCCGGGCTCTGAGATTTCCGGTACGCGCGGTGGCATCCACAACTCGGTGACCCGCATCGTGCTCAAGCCGACCCACATGATCGGTGGCTACGCGCAGCTGGCGTACGGCTTCAACTACTACGGCACCTGCGGCACCAACCGCGACGAGTTCGTGATCGTCCGCAAGATGGACAAGATCGACTGGCTGGACGATGAACAAGGAAGTTCGAGTGTCGCGAGCGCAGGACGCGCAGGAGCGACCGGTGAGGCTGTTCCTGCGGCTGCGAAGGAGGTGGTGTGATGAAGGTCCGTGCACAGATCGCGATGGTGCTGAACCTGGACAAGTGCATCGGCTGCCATACCTGCTCGATCACCTGCAAGAACGTCTGGACCTCGCGCGAGGGCGTCGAGTACGCCTGGTTCAACAATGTGGAAACCAAGCCAGGCATCGGCTACCCGAAGGAGTGGGAAAACCAGGACAAGTGGAATGGTGGCTGGGTACGCACGCGCGCCGGCAAGCTGGTACCCCGTGCCGGTGGGCGCTGGCGGATGCTGGCCAAGATCTTCGCCAACCCGGACCTGCCGCAGATCGACGACTACTACGAGCCGTTCGATTTCGACTACCAGAACCTGCACACCGCCAAGGACAGCCAGCACCAGCCCACCGCGCGGCCGCGTTCGCTGATCAGCGGCGAGCGCATGCAGAAGATCGAGTGGGGCCCGAACTGGGAGGAGATCCTCGGCTCGGAATTCAGCAAGCGCTCGCGCGACTACAACTTCAACGAAGTGCAGAAGGAGATCTACGGCGCCTTCGAGAAGACCTTCATGATGTACCTGCCGCGCCTGTGCGAGCACTGCCTGAACCCGGCGTGCGTGTCGGCGTGCCCGTCCGGTGCGATCTACAAGCGCGAGGAAGACGGCATCGTGCTGATCGACCAGGACAAGTGCCGTGGCTGGCGCATGTGCGTGTCGGCCTGCCCGTACAAGAAGATCTACTACAACTGGAAGAGCGGCAAATCCGAGAAGTGCATCTTCTGCTACCCGCGCATCGAGATGGGTGAGCCGACGGTGTGCTCGGAAACCTGCGTGGGCCGCATCCGCTACCTGGGCGTGATGCTGTACGACGCCGACCGCATCGCCGAGGCCGCCTCGGTGGCTGCGGAGAAGGACCTGTACCAGGCCCACCTGGACATCTTCCTGGACCCGGAAGACCCGGCGGTGGTCGCCGCTGCGCGCAAGGAGGGCATCCCGGACAGCTGGCTGGAAGCGGCCAGGCAGTCGCCGGTGTACAAGCTGGCCATCGACTGGAAGCTGGCCCTGCCGCTGCACCCGGAATACCGCACGCTGCCGATGGTCTGGTACGTGCCACCGCTGTCGCCCATCCAGTCCGCCGCCGAGCGTGGTCGTATCGGCATGAGCGGCGAGCTGCCGGACGTGGCGTCGCTGCGCATTCCGGTGCGCTACCTGGCCAACATGCTGACCGCAGGCGACGAAGCCCCCGTGGTGCGCGCGCTGGAACGGCTGATGGCGATGCGCGCCTGGCGCCGGGCCAAGAACGTGGACGGCGTGGAGGACACCGCCGTGCTGGACCAGGCGGGGCTGAGCATCGCCCAGGTGGAGGAGATGTACCGCTACCTGGCCATCGCCAACTACGAGGATCGTTTCGTGATTCCCACCGGCCACCGCGAGTATGCCAACGACGCCTTCGGTGAGCGTGGTGGCTGCGGCTTCACCTTCGGCAACGGCTGCAACGGTGACAGCCCGGCCGACCTGTTCGGGCAGCGCAAGGCCACCACCTTCGTGGTCAACAACGGGCCCAACCACCGGCGCCGCAAGGAGGTGGTGGAATGAGCGTCCTCAAGCTGGTCGGGGTGCTGCTGGACTACCCCCGTGATGAACTCTGGCAGCATGGCGATGAACTGCTGGCTGCCTGCGACCAGGCGGCACTCCCCGCCGCCCGCCGCCAGCAGCTGCGCGGCTTCGTGCAGCAGCTGCTGGACAGTGACCCGCTGGACGCGCAGGCGGCCTGGCTGGCGACCTTCGACCGGGGCCGTTCGATGAGCCTGCTGCTGTTCGAACACATCCACGGCGAATCGCGCGACCGCGGCCAGGCCATGGTCGATCTGGTGGAAACCTACCGCCGTGCAGGCTTCGAGCTCGATGCGCGCGAGCTGCCGGATTACCTGCCGCTGCTGCTGGAATTCCTGGCCCACCGGCCACAGGAGGAGGCCCGCGAATGGCTGCACCATATCGGCCACATTGCCGGCATGCTGGCCGCGCGTGCGGCCGAACGCACGCTGCCGCACGTACCGCTGCTGGAGATCCTGGTGGAGGCCGGCGACGGCAAGGTCAACCTGGAGGCGCTGCGGCAACGCGCCAGCGAAGAACCCCGCGACGACACGGCCGAGGCGATGGACCGGTTGTGGGAAGAGGAGGCGGTGCGCTTCGGCGCCGAAGCCCCTGCCGAAGACTGCAAGCCACCGACGCGCTCGCCCGGGCGTCCCGTGCACCGTGAGGTCCAGCCATGAACTACTACCTTCATCAATTCGCCTTCCAGTACTACCCGTACATTGCCGTGGCGGTGCTGCTGATCGGCAGCTGGGCCCGCTACGACAAGGCCATGTACACCTGGCGCACCGGTTCCAGCCAGATGCTGTCGGACAAGGGCATGCGGATCGGCAGCAACTGCTTCCACATCGGCATCCTGGCCATCCTCGGTGGCCACCTGGTGGGCCTGCTGACCCCGCATGCGGTGTACGAGCACTTCATCACCTCCTCGCAGAAGCAGATGCTGGCGATGGTGGTGGGCGGCGTGTTCGGTGCGCTGTGCTTCATCGGCATCAGCATCCTGCTGGTGCGCCGCCTGTTCAACGCGCGCGTGCGGGCCACCGGCAGCTTCGGTGACACGCTGGTGCTGGTGCTCCTGTTCGCCCAGCTGTGCCTGGGCCTGTACAGCATCCGCATCTCGTCCGGCCACCTGGACGGCGGCGTGATGGTGCAGCTGGCCGAATGGGCACAGCACATCGTCACCTTCCGTGCCGGCGCCGCCGATTACATCGAGGGCGTCAGCTGGGTCTACAAGATGCACATCTTCCTGGGCCTGACCCTGTTCCTGATCGCGCCGTTCACCCGCCTGGTGCACGTGTGGAGCATTCCGATCAGCTACCTGTGGCGGCCGTACCAGGTGGTGCGCCGCCGCCAGGCCCCGCTGCGCTACGGTCCGCGGGAGTAAGCCATGGGCAGCCTGCCGAAGTTCCTGCCGATCACCGTGATCGACTCCAATGCCTCGGTTCCGGCCGAGGTCCATTTGCACCACCACGACGCGGCGGAGCAGGGGCCGCGCTCGCTCGGGCAGCCGGCGCCGTGCCGGTTGTACGTGGACGAGACCGCGATCAGCGAGGCCGACATCGCCCGCGAGATGCAGCACCACCGGGCGATGCGCCCGGAGCAGTCGCGGGCCGAGGCGGCGCGTGCGCTGGTGGTGCGCGAGCTGCTGCGCCTGGAGGTGCGGCGGCTGGGCCTGCAGGCGCAGGAGGGCGGCCGGGTGAGTGACGAGGAGGTGCTGATCCAGCAGCTGATCGAGGACGCGATCGAAGACCGCGTACCCACCGACGAGGACTGCCGGCGCTATTTTGAACAGAACCCGGAACGCTTCCGCTCGCCCGACCGCGTGCGCCTGCGCCATATCCTGCTGGCGGCACCGGCCGATGACGTGGCCGGGCGGCTGGACGCGCGCAACGAAGGCGAGCGGCTGGTGGCCGAGTTGAAACAGGCCCCGCACCTGTTTGCTGATTTCGCCCTGCGCCACTCGCGGTGTCCCTCCAGCAGCGACGGTGGCGACCTCGGTTGGCTGCAGCGCGGACAGACTACGCCGGAGTTCGACCGCCAGGTGTTCCGCCTGCGCGAGGGCCTGGCCGGGTTCCCGGTGGAATCACGCTGGGGCTACCACGTGGTCTGCATCGACGCCCGCGAGGACGGCCAGCCGCAGCCTTTCGAAGCGGTGCTGCCGCAGATCCGCGACTACCTGGAACTGCAGGTGCGCCAGCGCGAGGTGCAGGCCTACCTGCTGCAGCTGCAGGAACGTTATCCGGTGCGCGGGCTGGACGAGATCGAAGCCGAAGCCGAAGCCGGGAACGGCTGACCGACCCTTGAGAAAGGAGATTGCATGAACCAGATCCTTGCCCCCGCCAGTGCCGGGCAGCAGCAGCGTGCGCTGTGGCTGAGCACGTTCGCCTTCACGGTGTGTTTCGCGGTATGGATGATCTTCTCCATCATCGGCATCCAGATCAGCGAGCAGCTGGGCCTGAGCGACACCCAGTTCGGCCTGCTGATCGCCACCCCGGTGCTGACCGGTTCCATCAGCCGGGTCTTCCTCGGCATCTGGTCCGACCAGTTCGGCGGTCGCAAGGTGATGGTGCTGGTGATGCTGTGTGGCGCGGTGGCGACATGGATGCTGACCTACGCCCACACCTACACCCAGTTCCTGTTCGCGGCGCTGTGCGTGGGCATCGCCGGCGGCAACTTCTCGGTGGGCGTGGCGTACGTCTCGCGCTTCTTCCCGGCCAGCAAGCAGGGTACGGCGCTGGGCATCTTCGGCGCCGGCAACATCGGCGCCGCGGTGACCAAGCTGCTGGCGCCGCTGGTGATGGTGGCGGCCGGCTGGACCATGGTGGCCAAGGTCTGGGCGGTGGCCCTGGCGGTCACCGCCATTCTGTTCTTCCTGTTCAGCAAGGAGGATCCATCGCTCGAGCAGCGCCGCCGCGACGGCGTCAAGCCGGTGCCGTTCGCCGAACAGATGGCCCCGCTGAAGAACCTGCAGGTCTGGCGGTTCTCGCTGTACTACTTCTTCGTGTTCGGCGGCTTCGTGGCGCTGGCGTTGTGGCTGCCGCACTACCTGGTGGGTGCCTACGGCATGGACGTGGGCCATGCGGGCATGCTGGCGGCCTGCTACTCCATCCCGGCCAGCCTGTTCCGCGTGGTCGGTGGCTGGATGTCGGACCGGATCGGCGCACGGCGGGTGATGTACTGGACCTTCGGCGTGTCGGCCATCTGCACCTTCCTGCTGGCCTACCCGGATACCGAATACGTGGTGAAGGGCATCCATGGCCCGATCCATTTCCACCTGGCCATCGGCGTGGTGATGTTCACCGTGCTGGTGTTCGTGCTGGGCTTCTTCATGTCGCTGGGCAAGGCGGCGGTCTACAAGCACATTCCGGTGTACTACCCGCATCACGTGGGCGCGGTGGGCGGTGTGGTGGGCATGATCGGTGGGCTGGGTGGCTTCATCCTGCCGATCGTGTTCGGCGCGCTCAACGATGCGCTGGGCATCTGGAGCAGCTGCTTCATGCTGCTGTTCGTGCTGGTGGCTACGGCGCTGGCATGGATGCACTTCGCGATCCGCCGGATGGAGCGTCGCCACTTCCCGCAGATCGACCGCGAGACCGATCTGCCCGAAGCGATCGATGCGGCGGCGGCCGATCGTGCACGCGGCAGGTAGCCGGGTTTGCCGGCCAGTGGCCGGCACTACCGGGTGCGCGTGCCGGCCGCTGGCCGGCATGTATCCCGCCGATGCACCACGCTTGATTTCAATCAGGGCAACGCGAAGAGGGACGCCCGAAGATGTCTGCCATGAGCTTCCACGTCGACCCGAGTGAGGACACCGCGCTGCAGGCAGCATTGCTGCAGCAACCCCGCCACGTGCTGTTCCCGGCGGCCGACCAGTTCAGTGCCGGCTTCGGCGAGAGTGGATGGCGCGGCGCGCTGCGCGCCAGCAACGAGCACCTGATCCCGCGCGGGCTGACCCTGGGCTTCCAGGCCGGCCGGGCAGGGCAGGCGGCAGCCGCGTCCGGTTATCTGGATACCCTGCTGACCGCCTTGCGGCGCCAGGCCGATGCGCTGGCCGACGATCGCGAGGTAGTGGCCATGGTGCTGCAGCTCGGCCTGGCCGACGTGCTGGCGCCGGTGGCGGTGGGCCAGTTGCTGGATGCGGTGCCACAGCAGCTGCGCACCGTGGCCCGGCCGCAGGTGGAGGTCCGGGTGGATGCCGGCAGCACGCTGCCACCGTCGCAGCTCCGCGCCGTGGGCTGCACCCGTTTCAATGTGATCGACCGTGCTGATGCGCCGGGCCCGACCCTGCTGGCGCAATCGCGCCAGGTCGGGTTCACTGCACGCTACTACCAGTTCCGCGTGCCGTCGGCGGAGGATCGTGGCTACATCGAGCGCGTGCATGAAGTCCTGGCCGAGGCACCGGAACGCATCCTGTTGCCGGCACCGTGTGCCGTGCCCGAAAGGCCCGCTGCCGATGCGTGGCTGCAGACCTGGCGGCTGCTGCGCGACGCCGGTTACGTGGCCATCGGCGGTGACCACTACCAGCGCGGCGACCTGCCGGACCCGAACGGGCCGGGCGATGGGCAGCGCCACTGCGACCTGGCCGGCGTGCCACGCCGTGACCGCAGCGACTTCGTCGGCCTGGGCCTGGCGGCCTGCAGCCAGATCGGCGAGGTGTTCTACCGGCTGGAAGACGACCTGCAGGCCTGGCAGGCGCGCCTGCAGTCCGGACAGATCGGAGTGACGGCTGGCCTGATCCTGTCTGAACAGGAGCGACTGTCATCCGAGGTGGCGCAGAGCATCGCCTGCGACCATTCCGTCGATGCTGCGGCGTTTGAATGGCGCAATGGCGTCGCGTTTGATGCGTGCTTCACCGATGCACTGCCGGCCCTGGATCCGCTGCTGGCGCGCGGCTGGGCCCACTGGGACGGGCGCGTGCTGCGCCTGGCCGAAGAAGGGCACCTGCTGTGGCGTATGATGGCGGCATGTTTCCGGCCGGCGGCCGCCATCGCTTGAGTGTCGCTTCGATGTCCTTGACTCCGCCTTCCCGCGGCCGCCTCGGCCAGGCCACGCCGAACCCCGCCGCCGCCGATGATGGCGACGCCCTGCATTTCTGCAGTACCTGCGCGTTTTCCGATGCCTGCATGTCGCAGGGCTACGACAAGACCGCGCTGGGTGACCTGCACGTGCTGGTGGATCATGTCGGCCCGTTCCACGCGGGTGATTACATCTTCCGTGCCGGTGAACAGTTCGATTCGATCGCCGCGGTGCGCGCGGGCATGGTCAAGACCTTCGTCGATGACAGCCAGGGCAACGAGCAGGTGCTCGGTTTCAGCCTGCCCGGCGAAGTGATCGGCCTCAATGCCATCCATGGTTCGCGCTTCCCCTGCAATGCGGTAGCGCTGGACACGGTGCACCTGTGCCGCATCTCCTTCCCGAAGCTGAGCCTGCTGGCCACGCGCATGCCCGGGCTGCAGGCCAAGCTGTTCAGCCTGCTCAGCGCGGAGATCGGCAAGGTCGCCACGCTGGCCGCCAACCACCGCACCGAGGAACGCATGGCCGCGTTCCTGCTGGACATGTCCGAGCGTTACGCGCGCCGTGGTTTTTCCGCCACGCGCTTCAACCTGACCATGGCCCGCACCGAGATCGCCAACTACCTGCGCATGGCGCCGGAGACCGCCAGCCGCGTGCTGCGTCGCCTGAGCGATGATGGTGTGATCGCGGTCAAGCAGCGTGAGATCCTGCTGCTGCAACCTGAGCGTCTGGCTGCCCTGGCGGTGGCCGACGAATCCGAGCCAGACTGAATCCTGACGGGAGCCGATGATGAAACGTGCTGGACTGTTGTTGCTGGGCCTGCTGGCCGCACTGCCGGCATGGGCCGCTGACCTGACGGTGTCGGCGGCGTCGAGCCTGACCGAGAGTTTCCGCGAACTGGGCGCGGCCTACGAGAAGGCGCACCCGGGCACCAAGATTGATTTCAACTTCGCTGCGTCCGGGGTGCTGCTGCAGCAGATCAGCCGCGGTGCACCGGTGGATGTGTTTGCGTCGGCCGACGAGACCACGATGGGCCAGGCCGAACAGCAGAAGCTGCTGGCGCCCGGCACCCGCGAGGTGTTCGCGGTGAACGCGCTGTGGGTGGTGGTGCCGCCGCAGGCCAAGGCTGCCCCGCGTGCCCTGAAGGATCTGGCGGGCGGCAGCGTGCAGCGCATCGCGCTGGGCAACCCGGACAGCGTGCCGGTGGGCCGCTATGCCAAGGGGGCGCTGGAAAAGGCGGGGCTGTGGCCGGCGGTGCAGGGCAAGGCCATTACCACCCAGAACGTGCGCCAGTCGCTGGATTACGTGGCGCGCGGTGAAGTGGATGCGGGCTTCGTCTACGCCACTGATGCGCAGGCCATGCCCGACCGCGTGCGCCGCGCGTTTGAAGTGCCGGTCGCCGGTCGCATCGCCTATCCGCTGGCGGTGGTCCAGGCCAGCACGCAGCCGGCCGAAGCCAAGCGCTTCACGGCCTTCGTGCGCTCGCCGCAGGGCCAGGCGATCCTGGTCAAGCACGGATTCGGCAAGCCCTGAGGCATGGATCTGGATTGGAGCGCCCTGGGCCTGTCGCTGAAGGTGGCCGGCTGGGCCACCGCGATCAATCTGGTGCTGGGCGTTGCGCTGGGTGCGCTGCTGGCGCGCAGGCGCTTCCCTGGCCGTGAGCTGCTGGATTCGATACTGACCCTGCCGATGGTGCTGCCGCCCACGGTGCTGGGCTACTACCTGCTGGTGCTGATCGGCCGCAACGGTCCGATAGGCGTGTGGCTGCAGTCGTGGTTCGGCATCAACCTGGTGTTTACCTGGCAGGCGGCGGTGATTGCCGCAGCGGTGGCCTCGCTGCCGCTGGTGTTCAAGCCGGCCCGCGCCGCGTTCGAAGGCGTGGATGGCCAGCTCGAGAATGCGGCACGCACGCTGGGCGTGTCCGAGGCCGCGGTGTTCTTCCGCATCACCCTGCCGCTGGCCTGGCGCGGCATCCTGGCCGGCCTGCTGCTGGCGTTCGCGCGGGCGATGGGCGAGTTCGGTGCGACGTTGATGGTGGCGGGCAGCATTCCTGGCCGCACGCAGACGCTCTCGATTGCGATCTATGAAGCGGTGCAGGCCGGGCAGGATGGCAAGGCCAATGCGCTGGTGATCCTGACCTCGGTGGTGTGCATCGTCATCCTGCTGCTGGCTGCGCGGCTGGTAGGCGGGCGCCGGCAGGAGCTGCGCGATGTGGCTTGATCTGCAGGTTCACCGGCCGATGCAGGCGGGCAGCACGCAGTTCGTGCTGGACGTGGCGCTGCAGTGCCGGCAGCGGCAGGTGGTGCTGTTCGGCCCCTCCGGTGCGGGCAAGAGCCTGACCCTGAAGGCCGTGGCAGGCCTGCTGCGGCCTTGGCACGGCCACGTGCGGCTGCAGGGCCAGGTGTTGTTCGACAGTGCTGCGGGGGTGAACCTGCCACCGCAGCAACGCCGGCTGGGCTATGTATTCCAGGACTACGCGCTGTTCCCGCACCTGAGCGTGCGGCAGAACGTGGCGTTCGGGCTGCAGCGCGGCTGGTTCAATCCCCGCCGCGCCGTGCGCAATGATGCGGTGGAGCGCTGGCTGCAGGCCTTCCGCATCGACCACGTGGCCGATCTGCTGCCGTCGCAGGTGTCTGGCGGCCAGCGCCAGCGTACGGCGCTGGCACGGGCGCTGGTGACCCAGCCGCAGGCGCTGCTGCTGGACGAACCCTTCGCTGCACTGGACCACGATCTGCGCCAGCACCTGCGCCAGGAGCTGGAAGCGGTGCTGGATGAGACGGGCATCCCGCTGCTGCTGATCAGCCATGACCCGCGCGATGTCGAAGTATTCGGCCAGCAGGTGGCCCGCGTCGTTGACGGCCGTATCGTCAGTGATTGACCCGCGTCTGTAGAGCCGAGCCCATGCTCGGCTGCTCTTCGCGTTGCCGCCAACGGCAGCCGAGCGTGGGCTCGGCTCTACAGAAACGGTAGCGCGGTGGATGCCCGTCCAGCGCCGTGTCGGTGCCATGCCAAACCGATCAGGTGGCCCGCGTCGTGGACGGCCGCATCGTCAGCGATTGAACGGCGTCTGTAGAGCCGAGCCCATGCTCGGCTGCTCTTCGCGTTGCCGCCAACGGCAGCCGAGCGTGGGCTCGGCTCTACAGAAATGGTAGCGCGGTGGATGCCCGTCCAGCGCCGTGTCGGTGCCATGCCAAACCGATCAGGTGGCCCGCGTCGTGGACGGCCGCATCGTCAGCGATCGACCCGCGTCTGTAGAGCCGAGCCCATGCTCGGCTGCTCTTCGCGTTGCCGCCAACGGCAGCCGAGCATGGGCTCGGCTCTACAGAAACGTTAGCGCGGTGGATATCCGCCGGGCATGGCCCGGCGCTACCGGTCAGCCGTCCGTCGCCCACTGGATGAACGCCCAGCGCCGTGTCGGTGCCATGCCAAAGCGATGGTGCGGTGAGCGGGCATACCATGCGCGCACGCGGTCCTGCTCGTCCTCATCCAGTGCACCGAACAGGTCCACCGCCTGGCGCACCAGGCCATCGGCATCCTGGCCCACGTCGCGCACCGATTCGGGCAGGTAGTCCACCTGCGGCTCGCGGCCCATGTCCAGCAGCATGTTGATCGGGTAACGGTGATCGGGCATCGGCACCCACTCGCGGCCCAGCAGCTCGGCCAGTTCCGTGACACCGGCACGCGGCCCGGTGGCGAAGGTGATGCAGGCGCGCTGCCGTGCATGTGCATCCAGCCGGCGCAGCGCCGCTTCCAGGTCGGGCACCATCAGCGAGCGCGAGGCGATGGCCAGGTCGCAGCGCGGCACGGCCTGCCAGTCATCGGTCCAGGACAGCGGCCACGGCGTGACATTGCCGATGCTGTCGCGCTCGATGGCCGCGCGCAGTCCATCAAGCATGCCGCTGCTGTAGTCGAGTGCATGCACGTGCTCCACCTGCGCGGCGATGGGCAGGCTGAGCAGGCCGGGACCGCAGCCCACGTCCAGCACGGTGGCAATGCCAGTGAGATCGAGCCGGGCGAGGAAGGCCTCGCTGTAGTCATCATGCCGGCGCTTCCAGCTGGACTGCGCCGCCCGCGCGTCCCAGGCGCTGGCGGGCTTGGGCTGGAAGCCGCAGGCCAGCAGGTGCTGGCGGTAGCGGGCACTGTGGTCGATGGGCTGGGGAAGCGGGGTGTTCACGATCATGCTCCAGACGCGGGAAGTGCGGCGGCGACGCGGGCAGCATCGACGCCATAGAGAGCGGCCAGCCGCGCGGGCGTGGCGATCTCCTGCGCGCGACCGAGCGCGGTCAGGCTGCCCGCCGCCATCAGCGCGATGCGATCGGCCACCTGCAGCGCGTGCTGCGGTTGATGGGTGGACAGCAGCACCCCGATGCCGCGCCCGGCCAGGCGGCGCACGGTATCGAGGATATGCAGCTGGTTGCCGAAATCGAGACTGGCGGTGGGTTCGTCCATCACCAGCAGCTGCGCCTGCTGGGCCAGGGCGCGGGCGATCAGCACCAGCTGCCGTTCGCCCCCGCTGAGGGTGGTCACGGTGCGGTCGGCCAGCGCCTGCAGGCCCAGTTCGCGCAGGCAGTCTTCGGCGATCGCTTCATCGGCGCGGCCGGGTGCGGCCAGCAGGCCGAGGTGCGCAGCGCGACCCATCGCCACCACGTCGCGCACGCGCCAGGCAAACGGCAGTGGCGCGGCCTGGGGCACGTAGCCCATGCGCCGCGCGCGTGTGGCGCGGTCAAGCCCGCGCAGCGGCTGGCCCAGCAGGCGTACCTCGCCGGCTACCGGCGGCAGCAGCCCGAGCAGGGTACGGAACAGGGTGGTCTTGCCGCAGCCGTTGGGGCCGAGCAGGCACATCACTTCGCCCGGCTGCACCGACAGCGCGAACGGTGCGCCCAGTGCCACCCCGGCATGGCCGATCACCAGGGCGTCTGCATCCAGCAGCGACGGGGGCGGGCTCATGCACGACGCTCGCTGCGCGCCAGCACCAGCAGGAAACAGGGCACGCCGACGAAGGCGGTGAGGATGCCCAGCGGCAGTTCGATCGGCGCCACGATGCGTGCCAGCGTGTCGGCCGCCAGCAGGAAGCTGGCGCCCAGCAGCAGGCTGGCCGGCAGCAGGCGGCGGAAGTCCGCGCCGACCAGCAGGCGGGCGATGTGCGGGACCACCAGCCCGACCCAGCCGATGATGCCCGCCAGTGAAACCGCCGCGGCGGTGCACAGCGTGGCCGCTGCGATCAAGGTCCGGCGCAGCGGCGTCACCGCTACGCCCAGCGCGCTGGCTTCTTCGTCGCCCAGGCTGAGCAGGTTGACCCGCCAGCGCAGCAATACCAGCGGCAGCAGGCCGATCAGCAGCAGCGGCGCAGTTACCCGCAGATCATCGGTGACCACCGCGTTCAGGCCGCCCAGCAGCCAGAACGTGATGGACGGCAGCTGGGTGTACGGATCGGCCAGCAGCTTCAGCAGCGAAATCCCCGCGCCCAGCAGTGCGGAAACCGCTACGCCGGCCAGCACGAGCACCAGCACCGGATCATGCCGGCGCACCAGCGCGGCCACCATGCAGACCAGGCCGACCGCACCCAGCCCGCCCGCAAAGGCAATGCCCTGGACCAGCAGCATCGGCAGGCCGAGGAACAGGCCCAGCGAAGCGCCGAGGCCGGCACCAGCGGAGACGCCAAGGATGTCCGGCGAGACCAGCGGGTTGCGGAACATGGCCTGGTAAGCCGCGCCGGCAGCAGAGAGCACCGCGCCGATCAGCACCGCCGTCAGAACGCGCGGCAGGCGGATATGCCAGAGCGCGGCCTGCACTGCCGGAGGACTGGGCTCGCCGATGCCGAACAGCTGCCAGCCGATGGCCTGCAGCAGCGCGCCGGGCCGCACGGGGAACTGGCCGACCGAGAACGCCGCCAGCAGCATCGCCAGCAACAAGGCCCAGCCACCCACATGCCAGGCCCAACCAGGAAGCGGACGCCGCATCAGCTGCGCGGGTCCAGGTGGCGTGCGATGTCGGCGGGCAACGGTTGGCCCCACAACAGCAGATGCAGTGCCGCCAGCCTTGCGTGCAGTGCGGCCGGTGCCAGTGCCGGCGCTGCGCCGGGGTGCAGCTTCGACAGCAGCCAGGGCAGGCCCGGCAGGCGGTTGATGCCCGGCGGGCCGTCCAGCCAGCCGAAAGGCAGCACCGGCGCGCAGTGCAGGCGCCCCTCGCGTACCGCGCGCAGGGCCCGCCAGCGCGGATCCTGCACGGCACGTGCGGCAAAGCCGGCATCCTGGGTCAGGATCACGTCCGGGTCCCAGGCCAGCAGCTGCTCGAACGACACGCGCGCCAGGCCACCGCTGCCGGCACTCGCCGCCACGTTGCGGCCGCCACAGAATTCGATCACCTCGGTATTGATGGAGCCGGACAGGCCGCTCTCCAGGCCATCGCTGCCGCGGCCGTAGTAGACGGTGGCGCGGGAGGCGGGCGGACGCGCGGCCAGCACCTCGCGCACCAGTGCCAGTTGTGCCTCGGCGGCCTTGGCCAGCGCTTGGCCGCGCGCAGGTACGCCCAGCAATCTGCCGACGTGGCGCAGCTGCGCGGGATGGTCGGGCAGCCGGCCTGCGATCAGCTCGAAGGGGATAGCGGTCTGCTTCCAGACGCGCTCGGCGCCGTCGCGGTAGTTGGCATCGAAATCCCCGGCGTCCAGCACCAGGTCCGGCTGCAACGACAACAGGCGTTCCAGGCTGACGGTGCTGCCACGGCCGGCCAGGCGGCCGACCACGGGCAGGGTGCGCAGCGATGCCGGCAACTGCGCCAGGGCATCCGGCGAAACCTTCATCGGCCAGCCGAGCAGGCGGTCCGGCGCCACGGCGGCGATCAGCACGGCGGCCGGCGGACCGGCCGCGAACACGCGCCTGGGCGTGGCCTTCGGCGCACCCAGGCGCAGCACGCGTTGGGCGGGCATGGCCAGCAGTTCTGCACTGGCGGCCAGCAAGGGTGCCAGCGCGAAGGCCTGCAGCAGCGCACGCCGCCTCATGCCGCCGCCACCGGTGTGCTGCGGCAGGCGTTCCACCAGCGCTCCAGTGCATCGGCGTCGGCGGGCAGTTCGGCGGCCAGCCCGCCGGTGAACTCGCGCCAGGCCTGCAGATAGGGCAGCTTCACTGCGGTCAACACGGGAATGTCGGCCATCATCAGCGCCAGCAGTTCGTCGGCCATGCCGCCGCCTTCCGATTCCAGCGTGCCGAAGCGGTTGGCGATGGCCAGCTCGGCAGGTTCCTGCAGGGCACGACGCAGTACGACACTGGCATCGGCGATGCCGCCCGGATCCAGGTTGCAGCCGCAGGACGCCGGGCCGAGCGCCTGGCTGATGGGGTAGCGTGAGCCGGGGTCGGTCACGTCCATCAGCGCCATGCGCTTGCCGTTGGCAGTGGGTTCGTGTGGCAGGTGCACCAGCCCGCGCACGCGTACCCCGGCAGCCAGCTGGCGCGCGGCGAACGCGGCCAGCAGCCCATCGGGTTCGCCGCTGTGGTCATGCACGATCGCGGCGATGCGCGGTGTCGGGGTGGTGCCCATGCTCAGAACCTCCAGTTGGCGTTGGCGAACCAGGTGCGGCCGGGCATCGGGTAGCCATCGGCCAGCTCATACCACTTGTCGCCGATATTGCGCACGCCGACGTCGAAATCCAAGGCGTCGCGCGGGGCCCAGCTGGCCTTCAGGCCGACGATGCCGTAACCGGGCAGGGCACGTACCGGGCGCGCGGTATCGGCGTAGCTGACCTTGCGCCCCTGTTCGGCTTCCACCGTGGCCTGCAGCTTCACCTGCGGCAGCATCTGCCAGCCAACGGCCATGAACAGGCGCTGCCGCGGGCTGTCGAGCAGGGCGACGTCGCGGTTCTGCAGGTTGGTGCGGCGCAGCCAGGTGTAGCTGCCCTGCAGGTTCCAGTCATCGCCGAAGCGCTGCTGCAGGCCCAGTTCCACGCCCTGGTGGCGGGCCTTGCCGATGTTCTGCGCCTGGTTGCAGGTGCTGCCGCCGCAGTCGGTCGAGGCCACGATGGCGGTCTGGATCAGGTCATCGATGCGGCTCTGGAACAGCGCGGCCTGCAGCTGGCCGCCTTCCCACCAGCGCCCGCGCAGGCCCAGTTCGAAGTGCGTGGCGTGCTCGGGGGCGAGGTCCGGGTTGGGCAGGGCCGCACCCATGCGCGCCGAATAGCGGTCCTTGATGGTCGGGAAGCGTGTGCGCCGCGCGACGCTGGCGTACCACTGCTGGTCCGGCGCCATCTGCTGCACGTACTCGACCACGCCGTTGGTGGCGTCGGTGCTGCCGGTCGGCCAGAAGTACACGCGCTTGGCCTCGCGGCGGTCGTGGCCGATGCCCACGCGCAGGTGCGAGGTATCGGTGAGCGCGATGCGGTCTTCGATGGCCACCGAGGTGGTGACATCGCGGTAGTCCTTGGTCGGCGAATGCGGGTTGCTCTCGCTGTGCTTGTCTTCCTTGTAGTGCACGGCCAGCTGCAGTTCCTGGCGCGGCAGCACGGTGGTGGCCAGGGTGACCGAGCCGCCGACGGTGCGGTCGTCGTAGATGCTGGGGAAGCTGGCGTTGTCCATGGCCACCTGGTAGGTGCCATCGGTATAGGCGTCCAGGCCGTTGCCGTAGGTATCGCGGTAGACGCGCGTGCGCAGGGTGGTGTGTTCGCCCAGGGCGGTGTTGCCGATGAAGTACAGGCTGTCCTTGTCCCACCAGGGCCAGCGCCAGTAGCGGATGCCGCTGCGCGCAGTGCCGGTGTAGACCGGGTTGCCCTTCTCGCCGTCCTGGCGTGCATAGCCGATCGCGTACTCGTCGCCTTCGCGCGGCGTGTAGCCGAGCTTGAACGACAGGCGACGGTCTTCGCGCTGGGCATTCTGGCGGTCGCTGCCGGTGTCGGTGGGCACGCGCTTGTAATCGACGAAGCCGTCGGGCAGCGGGAATTCATCGGCCTTCAGGATCGATGCGCCCAGCTGGTAGTACCAGTCGCCCTGGCGGCCGCCAAGGTTGAAGGCCGCCTTGCGCTCGCCGCCATCGGCGATGCCCAGGCGCACATCGCCTTCGAA
The DNA here is from genome assembly GCF_030053215.1 of Stenotrophomonas sp. PFBMAA-4. Taxonomy (NCBI): domain Bacteria; kingdom Pseudomonadati; phylum Pseudomonadota; class Gammaproteobacteria; order Lysobacterales; family Lysobacteraceae; genus Stenotrophomonas; species Stenotrophomonas sp. PFBMAA-4. The sequence continues at coordinate 22,085 of NZ_JASGBW010000030.1, forward strand.
CGGGCGGTCGGGGCGGCGACTGACCAGGTTGATCGCACCGCCGAGGATGTTGGGGCCATACAGCAGCGAGGCGCCACCGCTGGCGACCTGGATCTCGGCGAGATCGAAGGTGGTGAAGCGGCCGAAATCCACATAGCCGTCGTAGGGCACGTACAACGGGATGCCATCCAGGAACACCGGCACCTGGCGCGCATCGAAGCCGCGCAGGTAGACCATGTCCTCGTTGCGCGAGTTGCGCGCGAGGCTGACGCCGGGCAGCACGCTGACGGCCTCGCCGACGGTGTTGCGGTCCAGCTGCTGGATGCGTTCGGCATCCAGGCGGCGCTCGGCCACGGTGGCCGACGTGCCGCGGGTGGCGTGCACGTCAACCGTGCCCAGGGTGAATACCGGGGGCGGCGCGGCCGCCTCGAGGGCATGTGCGGAGAGAGGGAGCAGCAGGGCCGACAGGGGTAGAACGAAACGACAGGTACGCATCCTCGCGAGTCCTCGGGTTCGTTATATCCACGATGATATAACGGTTGGCAGGGGTCAACTTGATGACCGACCTGGGTAGTGTCGGCGGTGCGGTGAATGGGCACCTTGATTCATATCAAGGCCGGTGCGGTGCGGCGACGCCTTACACTGGGGGCCCGCACGCGCGGCATGGAACGGAGCACGATGAGCGAGGCCGACCCCACCCTGGAATTGCAGGGCAACCTGTGGCTGAGCATTGCCGGGCAGAACCTGGGCGGACGCGGGCGCTTCGCCCTGCTGGGTTTGATCGACGCCTGCGGTTCGATCAGCCAGGCCGCCAAGCGCATGGGCATGACCTACAAGAACGCCTGGGATGCGGTGGACGCGATGAACACCGCGGCCGGCGAACCGCTGGTCGCGCGCAGCGTGGGCGGTCGCGGTGGTGGCGGTGCGCGCCTGACCGAGCGTGGCCGACAGCTGATCGCGCGCTTTGAACAGGTCGAGCGTGCGCACCGCGCATTCCTGCAGTCGCTGCAGGCCACCCCCGGGCTGGACGAGGATCTGGCCCTGATCCGGAGAATCGGCATGATCACCAGTGCACGCAACCAGTTCCACGGGCGCGTCAGCGCGCTGGCCAACGGCGCCGTCAACGACGAAGTGCAGATTGAGGTCGCGCCCGGCGTGGCGGTGGTCGCCACCATCACCCACGGCAGCGTGGAATCGCTGGGCCTGGCCGTGGGGGTGCCGGCGTATGCGCTGGTCAAGGCGTCCTCGGTGATCGTGTCGCAGGGCGATGGCACGCGCTATTCGGCACGCAACCAGTTCAGTGGCACGGTCGAGCGCATCATCGAAGGCGCGGTGAATGATGAGATCGTGGTGGATATCGGCCATGGCTGCACCGTGGTGGCGATCATCACCCGCACCAGCACCAGCGCACTGGGGCTGCAGGAAGGCGGCCCGGCCACGGTGCTGTTCAAGGCATCGAGCGTGATTGTCGGCGTGCCGATGTAACGGCGCGCATCCCGCCGGGCACGGCCCGGCGCTACCAAAGGCAGCGGCGCCCCGCCGGTGGTAGCGCCGGGCCATGCCCGGCGGAGGGCAGCGTCGCCTGCAGGTGGTAGCGCCGGGCCATGCCCGGCGGAATGGATCCCGCCGTCAATACAGCTCGCAGTGGGTGCGGCCTTCACCGCGCAGCGTCTCCCAGCGCCCCTCGCCACCGATCGCATCGATGGCCTCACGCACCGCTGCTTCCAGGTGCCGCTTGTTGCCGCACAGGTACAGGTGTCCGCCACGTGCCAGCAGATCACGCACTTCATCGGCGCGCTGCTGCAGCACATGCTGCACGTAGACCTTTCCGGTTCCGTCACGTGAGAAGGCGGTATGCAGGCCGGACAGCAGCCCCTGTGCGTGCCAGTCCTGCAATTGTTCGCGGTACAGGTAATCGTGTTGCCGGTGCTTCTCGCCGAACACCAGGTGCACGTCGCGCGCGTGCGTACCGGCCTGCAGTTCCTGCATCAGGCCCATCAGCGGCGCGATGCCGGTACCGGTACCGACCATCAGCAGCGGCGCATCGGCGGCGTCGGGCAGGTGGAAGCCCGGGTTGGACCGGCAGTACACGCGTGCATGGCCGGCACCGTGCAGCAGGCTGCCGGTGGCGGTGCCGCAACGCTCGCGGCCGCGAAGGTGATATCGCACCTCGCGCACGCACAGGCTTACCTGGTCATCGCCGGGGTGCGAGGCAATGGAGTAGGCGCGCGGCAGGCGCGGCGAAAGGATGCTGCACAGCCGGTCCAGCGGGACGCTGTCCGGCGTGGCATGGTCCTGCAGCAGGTCCAGCACGTCCAGGCCATGCAGGTAGGCGTCCAGTTCGCGCTTCTGGCTGACCTTGAGCAGGCCTTTCAGCGTTTCGCTGCCGCCAAGGCGGGCCAGTTCGCGCAGCACGCCCTTGCTGGGCAGGCGCAGCTCGCGGTCCTGCAGTGCCGTCACTGCCGCAGGATCGCCGTACCACGTTGCCAGTGCCTGCAGCAGCGACGGATCGTTGTCCGGGACCACGTGCAGGGTGTCGCCGGCGCGGTAGGCCATGCCGCTTCCGGCAATGTCGAGCTGCACGTGCCACGCAGCGGGGTCGCTGCTGTTCAAGCGGCGGCGCTCAACGATGGGCGCGGCAAAGGCGTTGTCTTCGCCGTAGGCGGTGACCTGCAGGCGCAGGTCCTGGCCGGCGGCCAGGTTCCCCTGCAACACCTGGCCCAGCACCGGCTGCCATTGCTGGAAGAACTGCTCGTAGCCGAGATCGGCATCCACGCGGTGCAGCAGCGGCTGCGCCTGGCGCTCGCTCAGTGCGGCGTCCAGCGCCTTGGTGAAGCCACAGAAACTGGGGTAGCCGGTATCGCCCAGGCCGAACACGGCGTAGCGCAGCCCGCTCAGCATCGGGGTCTGGCGCAGCGTTTCAAAGAACTGCTCGCCATTGGCGGGCGGTTCGCCATCGCCGAACGAGCTGGAAATGGCCAGCAGCACGTCGCCGTGGCCGAGGCTGGCCACGTCGATATCGTTGAACGGAAGGACCTGCGGCGCGTGCGGCTGCAGCTCCGCGCCGAGGCGCTGGGCCAGGGCGCGGGCATTGCCCGACTCGGACGCGAAGCCCACCAGCAGGCGGCTGAAGGACGTACTGGTCGGGAGGGCGTTCACGCGGCCTCGTAGAAGTCGTCGAACTTTTCCTTGCTGAACTCGACCAGGTCGTAGTTCTGCATCAGGTCGTTCACCACGCGGCGGATGCTGATGTAGGAGGTGATGTTGCCTTCGGCATCGAACAGCGGCTGCACGGTGGTGTCGACCACGTAGAGCACGCCGCCCTTGCCCAGGTTCGGGACGATGCCGGTCCAGGTCCTGCCGGCCTTGATGGTGTCCCACATATCCTTGTAGACGGCCTTGGGCACGTCAGGGTGGCGCACGATGCTGTGTGGCTGGCCGATCAGCTCCTCGCGCGCGAACCCGGTAAGCGTGCAGAACAGGTCATTGGCATAGGTGATGTTGCCCTGCAGGTCGGTGGTGGAGATCACCATGACGTTCTGCATGGCGTTCAGCAGCTGGGCGTTGTCGGGGGAGTAGCTCATCGCAGGTCCTTTGGATGCCGGCGACGCCGGCGTTGGGTTCCTGCATAGAGATACGCGCACGGCACGCGGCGCGGATTGATATTGGTCAAGTGCGCCCGCGCCGGGCCCTGCGACCGGGTGACGCAGGCACTGCACACAACGATGCGTACTGAGCAGATGCCGCGCTGTCACAAAGAAATCGCCATCGCTTCACGGGTGTTTGATATGGAACCGTGCACAGTCGCGTAGAGCCTACGCAAACGTCCCCCACGTTCCGCGACGACTTCCCTCCCAGTACCAGCGCCCATCGGGGCGCCGCTGGCGTCTGCCTGACTGATTCAGAGAAGCACCATGGCCCTCGACCTCGTCGCCGATTCCCTGCACGATCCCGTTGCAGAGACTGTCCTGCCCGCCCTCGACCTCGTGCCGATCGGCACCCGTCGTGGCCCATCACAGCCGATCGAACTGCCGGAGCTGGTGCAGCGGGTACTGTTCGTCGCCACCGAGATGGCGGACTTCATCAAGGCCGGTGGCCTGGGTGATGTGGCAGCCGCGCTGCCTCGCGCGGTGCGCAGCGGCTGTGATGCGCGCGTGCTGTTGCCGGGCTACCCCGAAGTGCTGCAGCGCTTGCCGCACCTGCGCGAGGTGGGCCGCGTCGCAGGACGCGCCGGGCTGCCGGCCTGCACCGTGGCGATGGCACTGCAGGACGATGGGCTTCCCATCTATGTGCTGCTGTCCCCGGCGCTGTATGAACGAGAGGGTTCGCCCTACGTGGATGCGCAGGGTCGCGAATGGCAGGACAACGCGGTGCGCTTCGCGACATTGTCCCATGCTGCCGCAGAACTGGCTGCTGGCCGCGCCGGGCTGGACTGGAAGCCGCAGCTGCTGCACCTGAATGACTGGCCGGTGGCCATGGCGGCGGCCTATGTGCGATGGGATCGCACGGCAGTGCCGACCCTGCTGACCATCCACAACCTTGCCTATCAGGGCCTGTTCCCGTTCGCACTGGCTGCCACCCTGGGCGTGCCCGCCGAGCATCTGGACGAACTGCATTTCCACGGCCACATGTCGTTCCTGCAGGGCGGCATTGCCAATGCAACCCGACTGAACACGGTCAGCCTGCGCTATGCGCAGCAGATCACTGCCGCCGAGGATGGCTGTGGCCTGCACGAACTACTGGCACGGCGCGCCGCGGGCGGCCACCTCAGCGGCATCGTCAACGGTATCGACTCGAGCTGGGACCCGCGCCGCGACATTCACCTCAAGGCCCGTTTCAGCATCGGCCAGTGCGCCGGGCGTGAAGCCAATGCCCAGGCGGTGCGCCAGGCATTCGGCCTGCAGCCTTCGCAGGGGCCCCTGTTCGCAGTGGTCTCGCGGCTGGTCCACCAGAAGGGCCTGGACATCACCTGTGACGTTGCCCCGCAGATCGTGGCAGCCGGTGGCCAGTTGGTTGTGATCGGCGGCGGCGAGCCGCAGGTGGAGGCTCAGGTGCAGGCGCTCGCGCAGCGCTATCCGGGTCGGGTCGGGGCCTTCATCGGTTTTGAGGAGGGCCTGGCGCGGCAGATGTTCGCGGGCGCCGACTTCCTGTTGATGCCCTCGCGCTTCGAACCCTGCGGCCTCAGCCAGATGTACGCGCAACGCTTTGGCTGCCTGCCCGTGGCCCATGCCACCGGTGGCTTGGTCGACACGGTCGAGGACGGCGTGACCGGCTTCCTGTTCCATGGCGCCAATGCCGATGGGCTGCGCCGCTGCGTAGAACGGGCGATGCGCACTTTCCGCCTGCCTGCACTGATGCATGCGATGCGACGGGCCGCGATGCTGCGTCCGGGCGGTTGGGAAACGGCCGGCAAGGCCTACCTGGCGCTGTACCAGCAGACCTGCCAGGTGGCTGCATGAATGACGAAGGACGGGGTGCGGTGGCGTTCGGGTACGAAGACGTAGAGCAGCGCGATGCGGCCACGCCGGTCGCGCACGAACTGCAGGCGCTGGTGCAGGGTGGCCCGGCCGATGCCTTTGCTTGGCTGGGCCCGCATGCTGATGGCAGTGGTAGCCGCCGCCTGCGCGTGCTGGTGCCGGGCGCGCAGCGGGTCGAGGTGGTCGAGTCAGCGGGCAGCCGCTGGGACCTGTGTGCTACCGCCCTGCCGGGGCTCTATGAGGGGCCTGCAGGCGCGGATGGGATCCCGCTGCTCACGCTGCACTTCCCCGGGGGCATCGAGCAGGTGCACGACGCCTATGCATTCGGCCCGCTGCTGGATGAAGCGCTGCTGCAGCGTATCCATCAGGGGGACGCTGAGGCGGTCCGCGCCTTGGGCGCAACGCAGATGACCCTGCAGGATGTCGAGGGCGTTCGTTTCGCGGTATGGGCACCCAATGCCCGGCGTGTGGCGGTGGTGGGTGACTTCAATGGCTGGGACGGCCACCGGCACCCAATGCGACTGCGGCACGCCGCCGGCGTGTGGGAGCTGTTCATTCCCGGGGTGAAACCGGGCGACTGCTACAAGTTCCGTGTGATCGGCGTTGACGGCCAGAGCCTGCCCGACAAGCTGGACCCGATGGCGCGCTGGGCCGAGCGCTCGCCTGCCACAGCGTCGCGGGTGGTCGCCTCCGCGCCCCTGCAGTGGAACGACCAGGCGTGGTTGCAGCGCCGCAGCCAGCTGGGCATCACTGCGCCGCTATCCATCTACGAGGTGCATGCGGGATCCTGGCAACGTGCCGAGGACGGCAGCGTGCTCGACTGGGACGCGCTGGCGGATCGCCTGATTCCCCACGTCACCGGCCTGGGATTCACCCACATCGAACTTCTGCCCATCAGTGAGCACCCCTTTGGTGGCTCCTGGGGCTACCAGCCGCTGGGCATTTACGCGCCAACCGCGCGCTACGGCACCCCGGAGGCATTCGCCCGCTTCGTCGACCGCTGCCATCAGGCCAGCCTGGGCGTGATCGTCGATTGGGTCAGTGCGCATTTTCCTGACGATGCCCATGGCCTCGCTTGCTTTGATGGCACAGCGCTGTACGAGCATGCCGATCCGCGCGAAGGCAAGCACGCCGACTGGGACACGCTGATCTACAACTACGGTCGCAACGAGGTGTCTGCCTATCTCTTGGGCAGCGCGCTGGAGTGGATCGAGCGCTTCCACATCGATGGGCTGCGCGTGGATGCGGTGGCATCAATGCTGTACCGCGACTACAGCCGCCCGGAGGGGCAGTGGGTGCCCAATGCGCAGGGTGGCCGCGAGAATCTGGAAGCGGTGGCGTTCCTGCAGCGCATGAACCAGACCCTGCACGAGCGCTTCCCGGATGTACTGGTGATCGCCGAGGAGAGCACGGCGTGGCCGGGCGTCACCAACGCGGTAGCCGACGGCGGGCTGGGATTCACCCACAAATGGAACATGGGATGGATGCACGACACGCTGCACTACCTGCAGCGCGATCCGGTGCATCGCCTGCACCACCATAGCGAAATCAGCTTTGGCCTGGTCTACGCCTTTTCCGAGCGCTTCGTGCTGCCGCTTTCGCATGACGAGGTGGTGCATGGCAAGGGTTCGCTGCTGAACAAGATGGCGGGCGACCGCAACCAGCAGTTTGCCCAGTTGCGTGCCTACTACGGCTTCATGTGGGCCCACCCGGGCAGCAAACTGCTGTTCATGGGCGCTGAATTCGGCCAGCGCGGCGAATGGGCGCACCAGCGGGCGCTGGAATGGGATCAGGCCGGGACGGCCGAGGGGGGAGGGCTGATGCGCCTTGTCGGTGACCTCAACGCACAGCTGCAGCAGCAGCCTGTCCTGCATGGGGACGAGCGTGACGAGCGCGGGTTTGCCTGGAGCGTCGCCGACGATAATCGCAACAGCGTGTACGCCTTCATCCGCCAGGACCCCGCAGGCTTTGCCCCCGCGATGCTGGTGGTCAGCAACTTCACGCCTGTGCTGCGCGAAGGCTACCGCGTTGGCGTGCCCGAAGCCGGCCAGTGGTCGGAGCGGTTGAACACGGACAGCCACCATTATGCCGGCGGCAATGCCGGCAACCTGGGTGCGGTGGCGACCGAACCCAGTCCGATGCACGGCCATGCGCAGTCGCTTCGCTTGACGCTGCCGCCGATGTCCACGCTCTACCTCCAGGTTGTCGCATGACCGCGGTCGGTCGTCTGGGTGCGTCGCCAGTGTCGGAATGCGTGGTGGATTTCAGGTTGTGGGCACCGGACATCGCGCAGATGGAACTGGTGCTGGGTGACGCACCATTGCCCATGCGCCGGGAGGCGGACGGCCTGCATTGGATCCGTACGACGGCGGCGCATGGCGACCGTTATCGCTACCGCCTGCCGGATGGCAGTGAGGTGCCGGACCCAGCATCGCGCTGGCAGCCGGAGGGCGTGGAGGGCCCTAGCGCCGTCGTGGCGCCCGGTGCCTACGCCTGGCAGACGCGGGATTGGAGCGGCGTGGCCTGGTCGGATATGGTCATCTACGAAGCGCACGTGGAGGCGGCCGGCGGCTTCGCTGCATTGACGGCACAACTGCCGCTGCTCGCTGCGACGGGCATCACCGCGATCGAGCTGATGCCGGTGGCGCAGTTTCCTGGTACACGCAACTGGGGCTATGACGGTGTGTTTCCCTATGCGCCTGCGCAGGCCTATGGCGGGCCAGACGCGCTGAAGCGCTTCGTTGATGCGGCCCATGCCGCCGGTCTGGCGGTGCTGCTGGATGTGGTCTACAACCACTTTGGCCCGCAGGGCAACCACCTGGCGCAGTATGCAAAGGCCTTCTTCCACAGCGGCCGCAGTACCCCGTGGGGTGAAGCCATCGACTTCGAGCAGCCCTGGGTGCAGCGCTTCTTCATCGACAATGCGCTGATGTGGCTGCAGGAGTACCGGTTGGATGGGCTGCGCCTGGACGCGGTGCATGCCATCGATGACGACCGCTTCCTGCAGCAGCTGAGCGATGCGATCCGTGCCGAGGTGCCGCACGCGCATCTTGTGCTGGAAAACGAGCGCAACCAGGCCCGTTGGTTGCGGGGTGCCTATCAGGCGCAGTGGAATGATGATTTCCACAATGCCCTCCATGTGTTGCTGACCGGCGAGCATGAGGGCTACTACGCCGCTTACGCCGGGCGCGCCGAAGCGTTGCTGGCGCGCACCCTGGCCGAGGGCTTTGCCTGGCAGGGCGAGCCCGACCTGCATGGCGAAGCCCGCGGTGAGCCCAGTGGCGACCTGCCGCCGTCCCGTTTCGTGGTGTTCGCGCAGAACCATGACCAGGTGGGCAATCGCGCCTTTGGCGACCGGCTGAGCCAGTTGCTGGAACCGCAGGCGCTGCGCATGGCCACCGCGCTGACCGTACTCACACCCATGGTGCCCATGCTGTTCATGGGTGAGCCATGGCAGGCCACCGCGCCATTCCTGTTCTTCACCGATTACCAAGCGCCGTTGGACGAGGCGGTGCGTGAAGGGCGCCGACGTGAATTCGCGGGGTTCAGTGCATTTGCGGATGCCGCTTCACGGGCCCTGATTCCCGACCCGAATGATCCCGCGACACTGCAGGCTTCGTACGTTCCCCCTCCGGATGACGGCTTTGCTTCGCAGCAGGCGCTTGGATGGCTCCGCGAACTGCTCAGCCTGCGCCGGCGCTATCTGCAGCCCGGCCTGGAGCAGGCACGTTCGCTGGGAGCGAAGGTGCTGGGCCCGGGCGCGGTGCAGGCGGGTTGGCAGTTGCCGGCGGGCCAGTGGTGGATTGCCATCAACGCCGGGCCGGCCGAGCTGGCGCATGCCCTCCCTGATGGAGAACGGCTGCTTGACCTGCCGAACGGCCCGTTGCTCCTGCCGGGTGGTGGTCTGCAGCTGCGCTGGCTGCCGGCATGAGCCGCGATGCAGCGCTGCAGGCCGCCGCACGTGCGGCTGGGCTGATACCGCAGTGGGAAGATGTTTCCGGGCGCCAGTGCGATGTGGCACCGGAGGTGCTGCGCGCGGTACTGCAGGCGCTGCAGCCGGATGGTGCCGACGTGAGGGGGCCGCTGCACACGGCTATCTGCGGCGAGGCCGTGGCCCTGCCCAGCGCTGTGGGCACGGCGTGCTGGGTGGACGAAGCCGGGCAGGCGACCGTGGCGCGCCAGGAGGGCGATGGACGCTGGCGCGTACCCTCGCAGCCCGGGTACTGGCACTGGCAGCAGGGGCCGCGTCGCATTGCGGTTGCGATCGCGCCACGGAAGGCATGGTGGCCCTCACAGGTCGACCGCGGCTGGGGATTGGCCGCGCAGGTCTACAGCCTGCGCAGCGCCGGCGATGCCGGTATTGGCGACAGCGCAGGTTGCGTGCCCTGGCTGCAGCGGCTGCGTCAGCAGGGCGGGCAGGCGCTGGCACTCAGCCCGATGCATGCTGGCTTGCCACCTACGGCCGGCTACAGTCCCTATTCGCCCAGTGACCGTCGCTGGCTGGACCCGCTGCAGGCATCGCTTCTGCAGGCCGTACCGGAGGCAGCCCGCGCGGCACTCGCGGAAGATTCTGCCTTGGCCCGCGCCGTGCAAGCGGCTAGTACCGCGCGTCGTATCGACTGGCCCGGCGCCGCCGACGTCAAATGGCGCTGGCTGTGCTCGACCCGGCGGCATCTGCAGCAGGCGCAGTCCGACCTGTGGGCAGAGGCCTGCCAGTGGCGCACCGACGCAGGGGCTGCACTGCAGGACTATTGTCTGCTGGCTGCCGACGCCCGCAGCGGGACCGCGGATGACCACGCTTTTGCGCAGTGGATGGCGCAGCGCTGCTGGGCCCAGGTCCATGCCGAAGCGCGTGCCAGCGGCGCCGGCATCGGGCTGGTTGCCGATCTGGCGATCGGTTGCGCGCCTGCAGGCGCCGAGGCGCGCTCGCAATCGCATGCAATGCTGGCGGGCCTGGAGCTGGGGGCGCCACCCGATCCGTTCAATACCCAAGGCCAGGCATGGGGCATCACCAGCTTCTCACCGCTTGCGCTGCGCAGGCAGGGCTATGCGCCCTTCATCACGCTGCTGAGGGCGGTCATGGCCAGCCGTGGCGGCGTGCGTATCGACCACATTCTGGGCCTGCACCGGTTGTGGGTGCTGCCCCAGGGCGCGCCGGCCAGTGAAGGGGTCTATCTGCAGTTCCCGCTGCAGGACCTGTTGAACCTGCTGGTGCTGGAATCCTGGCGGCATCGATGCGTGGTCATCGGCGAGGACCTCGGCGTGGTTCCCGACGGTATTCGCCAGCAGTTGGCCGCCCGCGGCGTGCTCGGTGTGGATGTCCTGCCATTCACCCGCGATGCGTCGGGTTTCCTTCCCGCTGCGCGCTGGCGCCGGGACGCCGTTGCCATGCCTTCAACCCATGATCTACCGCCCCTCGGGGGATGGCTGCGTGGGCGCGACCTGCGCTGGCGGGCGCGCCTGGGCGAAATCGAAGACCTGCCTGCAGCGCTGGGACAGCGTCGGCAGGATGCAGGGGCACTGGCAAAGATCATTGATGGAGACAATGTGGAAGACGAAGCACTGGACCTGCTGGCCCGCACCCCATCTCGGCTGGCCCTGCTTCCTTTGGAGGACGCGCTGGGCCTGCGCGCACAGGTCAATCTGCCGGGAACCGTCGGCGGCCATCCGAACTGGCGCCGCCGGATGCCCCTGCAGGTGGATGAGCCTGCGTTGCAGGCGCGCCTGCAGCGCGTCAGCGTCGGCCGTGTTGGAGCCACGCCATGACCGCGTTGCGCGCGACCGCGCGGCTGCAGCTGCACAAGGGCTTTGATTTCGATGCAGCGGCGGCACAGGTGGGCTACTTCGCCGACCTAGGGGTCAGCCATCTCTACCTGTCGCCCATTGCAGCCTCGATGCCGGGCTCGACCCACGGTTACGACGGCATCGATCCCACCCTGATCAATCCAGAGCTGGGCGGGGAGGGCGGATTCCTGCGGCTGGCACAGCGTGCACGTGCGCGCGGCCTGGGCCTGCTTCTGGACATCGTGCCCAACCATCTGGCGGCCGCGCCGCAGAACCCCTGGTGGTCGGATGTGCTGATGCACGGTCGGCGCAGCCGGTACGCACAGTGGTTCGACATTGACTGGGATGCCGCCAGCGGCGGTGAGCGGCTGTGGCTGCCGGTGCTGGACCGGCCGCTGCAGGAGGCAGTACAGGCGGGCGTCGTGCGTATTGAGGACGGTGGCGATCAACCGTACCTTTACCACCATGACCTGCGCCTGCCCCTGTCACCGCGCAGCTATCCGCTGCATCACGGTGTTCGGCAGGGCTGGATTGAACGTTGCAACCGCTCAGCGGAGCGGATGCATGCGCTCCTGCAGCGGCAGCACTACCACCTTGCGTGGTGGCGGAGCGCAGGGGACCAGGTCAATTACCGGCGATTCTTCGACATCACCTCCTTGGCCGCACTGCGGGTCGAGCGGGAGGATGTCTTCGCTGCCGTACACGCGCTGCCGCTTCGGCTGGTGGGCGAAGGCTGGGTCGACGGCCTGCGGATCGATCACATTGATGGCCTGGCCGACCCGGGTGCATACCTTGGGCGGCTGCGCGCACACCTCGATCAGGCCGCAGAAGCAGGCGGACGCCGGGGCGCAGACATCACTCTGCACGTGGAGAAGATCCTCGCCGAGAGTGAGGCACTGCCTGCGGACTGGGCCTGTGACGGTACCACCGGCTACGACTTCATGGATCAGGCCGGTGCCTGGCTGCATGAGCAGGAGGCTGCAGAATCGCTGAATGGAGAGTGGCAGGCACGCTCGGGTGACCCGCGCAGCCTGGACGCGGTGCAGCTGGCGGCCCGCGATGCGCTCCTGGATGGATCGCTGCACGCGGACCTGCAGCGCCTGATGCGCACCGTGAAGCAGGCGATCGGTGAAGCAGCCGCCCGTAGCGACCTCAGCGATGCGATGCTGCGCAGGGCGGTGTGTGCGCTTCTGCGCCATTACCCGGTCTATCGACCCTATGCGTTGCAGACGCAACCAGAGCGGGACATGCTGAGGCGGGCCGACGCAGCCGCAGCGCAGCAACTTGATGCGTCGGGACGCGCGGCGCTGTGTCTTCTGGTGGACGCCCTGCAGTCGCCGGAGGGCCACGGACTGCGCGTGCGGTTTGGCCAGCTGTCGGCACCGCTCAATGCCAAGGCGGTGGAAGATACGGCTTTCTATCGCTACTACCGGCTGCTGTCACGCAACGAGGTAGGCAGTGATCCGCAGCGGGTCGGCCTTGCCAGCGAGGCAATGCTTGCGTTGGCCCAGGCCCGCGGGAACCAGCACCCGCAGGCCATGCTTGCCCTGGCCACGCATGATCACAAGCGCGGCCCGGATGCGCGTGCCCGACTGGCGCTGATCAGCGCCGACGTCGGGGCATGGCAGTCGGCGCTGGCCGAGTGGGAGCGGCAGTGCGCGGCAGCAGCCATGCCGATGCCATTGCCCGCCGCCGAAAGCTATGCACTGTGGCAGGCGCTGGTCGGCGCGTGGCCGATGCGCGGTGCGCCCGCAGCGGACTTCCCTCACCGCATGGACCAGTGGCTGCGCAAGGCACTGCGGGAAGGCAAGCGGATCAGCAACTGGCTCGATCCCGATCTCGCCGTCGAAGATGCCGCGCAGCAGTGGCTGCAAGATTTGACGCACGCCAACGAACTGCAGGGCGTGCGCGATGCACTGGCTGAGTTCGTGAGGACACTAGCGACCGCCGGCGCGAGCAACGGACTGGCGCAATTGTGTCTGCAGCTGTGCCTTCCGGGTGTTCCCGATATCTACCAGGGCACGGAGTTCTGGGACCTCAGTCTGGTGGATCCGGATAACCGGCGCCCCGTGGATTTCGCGCAGCGCGCACAGGCGTTGGCTGATGATCGATCGTGGCCGCAGTTGCTGCAGGACTGGCGCGAAGGAGCGCCCAAGATGCGCCTGCTTTCGCTGCTGTTGCGGCTGCGGCACGAGCACCCTGCGCTGTTCCTGCAAGGCACCCTGTATGGCCTGCCCAACCCTGCATCGGATCGCCTGGTCTTCGTGCGTGAGCACGCCGGGCAGGCGCTGTTGGTGGCGGTACGCAGGGCGAGCGTCGCGCGATGCCCGGGGCCGGGTCTGGCCTGGCAGGACGACGATGCGACGGCTGCCGCGGTGGTGCCGCACCGGACGATGCGCAACGTGCTGGACGGTCGCACGGAAGTTTTCAACGGTTCCGCCTCGGCCGCGCTGCTGTTTGCCGGCAGTCCCGTGGCGGTGTGGATCAGCCAGGAGAGTGGGGCAGATGGACAGCAGTGAACGACGCCGCCGTATCGAGATGCTGGCGCACCAGATCTGGGAGGCCGAGGGCCGCCCCGATGATCAGCAGCAGCGCCATTGGCATATGGCCGAGCGCCTTGTGGAAGCAGAAATAGCAGTCCTTCATGCGGGTGAGGACGAGAACGATGGCAACCCGTAAGTGGACACAGACCTCGCGTGTGCGCGAGGGCAGGCCGTTCCCGCTGGGCGCGACCTGGGATGGGCTGGGGGTGAATTTCGCGCTGTATTCGCGGCATGCCACCAAGGTGGAGCTGTGCCTGTTCGATGCGCGCAATCGCGAGATCGAGCGCATCGCGCTTCCGGAGTACACCAACGAGGTGTGGCACGGCTACCTGCCGGATGTGCGCCCGGGCCAGCGCTATGGTTACCGCGTGCATGGCCCCTATGCGCCGCACGATGGGCACCGTTTCAATCCGAACAAGCTGCTGCTGGACCCGTATGCAAAGCAGATCGTGGGCGAGATCAAATGGGCGCCGCACCTGTTCGGCTATACGCTGGGACATCGCGATGCCGATCTGAGCTTCGACCGCCGCGACAGCGCTCCGTACATGCCGCGCTGCGCGGTGATCGACCCGGCCTTCAGCTGGGGCAGCGAGCGCGCGCCCGCTACGCCGTGGGATCGCTCGGTCATCTACGAGGCGCATGTGCGCGGCCTGACCATGCAGCATCCCGGCGTCCCCCCTGCCGAGCGCGGCACGTTCTCGGCGCTGCGGCATGATGCGGTGGTGGACCATCTGGTGCATCTGGGCGTCACGGCCATCGAGCTGCTGCCGGTGCACGCCTATGTGGACGACCAGCAATTGCTGGAGCGCGGCCTGCGCAACTACTGGGGCTACAACACGATCGGCTTCTTCGCGCCGCAGCCGCGCTACCTGTCGCTGGAGACGGTGGCCGAGTTCAAGCAGATGATCGCCCGGCTGCACAGTGCAGGCATCGAGGTCATTCTGGACGTGGTCTACAACCATACCGCTGAAGGCAATGAGCTTGGGCCGACGCTCTCGTTCAAGGGCATCGACAATGCCAGCTACTATCGCCTGGCCGATGATCGCCGCTTCTATATCAATGACACCGGCACGGGCAATACCTTCGACCTGACCAACGCCGGCGCGCTGCGCATGGTGATGGATTCGCTGCGGTACTGGGTGACCGAGATGCGCGTCGATGGCTTCCGCTTCGACCTCGCCACCATCCTCGGCCGCGAGCGGCACGGCTTTGACCCGTCGGGCAGCTTCCTCGATGCGGTGCGCCAGGATCCGGTACTCAGCCAGGTGAAGCTGATTGCCGAGCCATGGGACATCGGGCCCGGCGGCTACCAGCTGGGGCAGTTCCCACCCGGCTGGGCCGAGTGGAATGACCGGTTCCGTGACACTACCCGTGCGCTATGGCGCGGGGATGCCGGCCAGTTGCCGGAATTCGCGGCGCGGTTCACCGGTTCTGCCGATCTGTTCGACCATCACGGCCGTCGGCCGTCGGCCAGCATCAATCTGGTCACCGCGCACGATGGCTACACCCTGCACGATCTGGTGAGCTACAACGACCGCCACAATGAGGCCAATGGCGAGGACAACCGCGATGGCCATTCCCACAACCTGTCGTGCAACCACGGCGTGGAAGGCGATACGGACGATGAGGGCATCCTCGCCGTGCGTTCGCGGCAGATGCGCAATCTGCTCGGTACGCTGCTGCTCGCACAAGGTACGCCAATGCTGCTGGCGGGCGATGAGTTTGGTCATTCGCAGCAGGGCAACAACAACGCCTATTGCCAGGACAATCCACTGAGCTGGATTGACTGGGAGCGTGCGGCGCAGCCGGGTGCGCAGGCGCAGGCGGCCTTCGTACGGCGTGCTCTGGCACTGCGTCGCCGCTACGGGCTGCTGCGCCGCAACCGTTTCCTTACCGGCGACTACGACGAATCGCTTGGAATGCGCGATATTGAATGGCGCAGGCCCGATGGGCAGCCCATGGGCGAAGGGGATTGGCACAACCCGGAGCAGCGGGCGTTGCTGATCGTGCTGGACGGACGCAGCCCGGACAGCGGGCTGCGTGAGCCGGGCCGTCATGTCAGCCTGGCCCTGCTGTTGAACCCGGGTGAACAGGCACAGCGGTTCTGGCCGTCCGACGAGACGCTGTCGTTCCGTCGCGTGGTGCTGCAGACCGACGATGCGCCACTGGAGATGGACGAGGAAGGGCAGTGGACGCTGCCTGCGCGGAGCCTGTGCCTGCTGGCCTCCAGCAGCGCAGGGTGATGGTGTGGCGCCGGGCGTGGCCCGGGGCCGCAGCCTGGGTTGCGCCGGGCCATGCCCGGCGGGCCGTTCACCCCATCACGTGGCGCAGTACTCCCGCAGAAACCACACCGATCAGCACCGTCGGCAGCATCGACCACCGGGTGGCAGCCAGCAGGGTGATCGCCAGCGCGGCAAGATCGGCCGGGTGGCTGGAAACGAAGTCCGGTGCGATCACCGAGATCAGCACGCAGCCCGGCGCCGCTTCCATCACCGTGACCGCGCGCTTGCTGAGGGTGCGGTTGCGCAGGGCCAGGTAGCCAAGGATGCGGGTGAGGTAGGTGACGGCGGCCATCAGCACGATGGTCAGCAACGAGGTCCAGTGGATCAGTCCGCCGAGGATCATGCCGCGTTCTCCGCCAGTAGCCACGCGGCGGCAAGCCCGGCCAGCGCACCGCTGGCCACGTACCACGCGCCGGGCACCAGCAGGTAGGTGCCTGCGGCCACCAGCAGGCTGACCAGCCAGGGGCGGGCGGCCTTCATGCCCTGCCACATGCCGCGCAGCAGCACCAGGAACACGGCCGGGAAGGCCATGTCGAACCCATAGGCGTGGATGTCGCCCAGCAGCGGCCCGACCAGCGCGCCCAGCGTGGTGAACACCACCCAGACCGTGTACAGCCCCGCCGAGACTCCCAGGTAATAGGCCAGGCTGAAGCCGCGCCCACGGTGCCGTGCATCGGCCACGCCCAGCGCCCAGCTTTCATCGCACATGAAGAACAGCGCGGGCAGGACCCGGCGCCGCGGCAACTGCTGCAGCAAGGGGGCGAGGCTGGCGCCCATCAGCAGGTGGCGGCTGTTGACCAGGGCGGTGATGGCCACGATCAAGGCAATGTGCGGCGGCGAGGTCCACAGTTCCACCGCGGCGAATTCGGAGCCGCCTGCGAAATTGAGGCCGGTCATCAGCGGCACTTCCAGCGCGGTCAGGCCCTTCTGCGCGGCCTGGGCGCCCAGCACCAGGGCAAAGGGAAGGAAGCCGATCATCACCGGGATGGCGGCGCGCAGGCCACGCAGGAATTCGGCGCGGGGCGCAGTGTCGCAGGCGGGGTCGGGCAGGGGCAGGGTGGTGCGGGCGTCCATGGAGCGATCGCGGGTGGGGGGACGACCATGCTAACGGCCAGCCCCTCGAATCGGGTTGCGTTGATGCCGTGATGATCCGAATATCTGCAATCCTGTGCGCGCCATCGCCATTCCAGTGAAATCCCATGCAGATCGAGCTCGACAGTCTGGACCGCCGCATCCTTGATGCCCTGCAACGTGACGGGCGGCTGCAGAACCTGGAGCTTGCCCGGCAGGTCGGCCTGTCTCCGTCGGCCTGCCTGCGCCGGGTGCGGCTGCTGGAGGAGGGGGGCTACATCGACCGCTACGTGGCGCTGCTGAACCCGGCCAAGGTCGGGCGCGGCTTCACGGTGTTCGTGCGGGTCTGGCTGCGCGGGCAGGACGAGGACACCACCAACCACTTCATCAACAGCATCAAGTCTTTCCCTGAGGTGCTCGAGTGCCACCTGATGGCGGGTGACTGTGACTTCCTGCTGCGGGTGGCCGTGGCGGACCTGGATGCGTACCGGCAATTCCAGATCCGGCACCTGAACCGCATCGCGGGCGTGCAGAACACCAAGACCGAGATCCCGATGCAGCGGATCAAGCAGACCACCGAGTTGCCGCTCTGAGCTCCGGCTCTCAGCCCACCTGACCGCGCTCGCTGGTGATGCGGGCACCCTCGCGCATCACCAGGGTCACCGGGGTCTTTTCCACCACCTCCAGCAGCCGCGACCACTGCGCATCGCTCAGTTCCGCGCTGGCGTGCAGCACCCGGTGCACATGCAGGCGACCGTCCGCGTCGCGCTCCGAGCGCAGTTCAGCGTGGAACTCGCCCAGCTCCCAGCCCTTGCGCTGGGCATACATGCGCAGGGTGATGGCCGTACATGAGGCCAGCGAGGCCAGGTACAGGTCGAAGGGGGCGAAGCCGCGGCCCTGGCCGCCCAGCGACGCCGGTTCGTCGGCATCAACGGAATACGTGCCGTTGCTGACGTGGTGCAGGTAGTTGTCGGCGGTGGAGGTGATGCGTGCGTAGGCCATGGGGGGCACAGGAAAGTGGAGGCCGGGAAATGGTACCGCCGCCGGCCCGGCACCGGTACGTGGCCCTGTCGTCACGCGATCTTGTAGGCCGATTGGCCACCCTTTGCCTGCAACAGACGGAGGTGCCGCCTGGACAGGAGCGTTGTACGTGTTGGGAGCCGTTGATAACCCGGGCCTGCAAGGGGTGCGTGTGCTGGTGGCGGAAGATGAATTCGCCATTGCCATGTTCCTGGTCGACTATCTGGAACTGAAGGGCGTGCACATCGTGGGCCCCGCTGGTGACCTCGCCGCGCTGAACAGGCTGTTCGACGAGCAGCCCATCGATGTCGCCCTCCTGGATATCAACCTGGGGGGCGAGCAGGTCTACCCCTTGGCGGATCGGCTGGCGGCCGCCGGCATTCCGTTCCTGCTGACGTCCGGCTATGACGACAACGTGCCCAGCCGCTTTGCCGATGCGCCTCGCTGCGCCAAGCCCTACCACATCCAGGCGCTGGCCCAGCAGCTGGAGACTCTGGTGCATGCCCGCCGCGCCACCGCAGGTGGCAGTTGAAGGTGCCGCATGGCTAGCCGGATGGAGCTGAGCGCTCCCGTCGCCACGACGCCGGTGCTGCCCACGTCGCCGCCGCTGCACGCGCTGCGCGGCGGCATGGCCGAACGGATCGCCGGGCACGACTGGTCGGCCACCCCGCTGGGGGACCGTGACGGCTGGGCGCCGCACCTGCGGGCGACCGTGGACCTGATGCTGGCTCACGGCTTCCCCATGATCGTGCTGTGGGGCGAAGAACTGGTCCAGCTGTACAACGACGGCTACGCCGAGATCCTGGCCGACAAGCACCCGCACGGCCTGGGCCAGGCGACCCGCATCTGCTGGCCCGAGGTGTGGCACATCAACGGGCCCATCTATGCTCGGGTATGGCAGGGCGAAACCATCACCTACGAGGACAAGCTGTATCCGCTTGCCCGGCAGGGGGGGCTGGAAGACATCTGGTTCACCATTACCTACAGCCCCATCCGTGATGCGTGCGGGCGCATCGATGGCGTGCTCGTCACGATGTTCGAGACGACCGCCGCGCATGCCGCGCACGCCGCGCGGGAGCATGAACAGCGACGCAGGCGGCAGAGTGACGAGCGCCTGTCACTGGCCTTCCAGATGCTTCCGGTGGGGCTGTGCATCGTCGATACCGAAGGCCGCGTGCTGCAGTCCAACGAGCAGATGCGCGCCTACCTGCCCAGTGGTGAGCTGCCGTCGCGGGACATTGGCAACATGCCGCGTTGGCAGGGCTGGCATGAGGATGGCAGCCTGATCGGCCCGGAAGACTTCGCCGTAGCGCGCGCGCTTCGCGGCGACACGGTCGTGCCAGGGCTGGAGTTCCAGTTCACCCAAGAGGATGGACAGGTGCGCTGGACACGCGTTGCAGCGGCGCCGTTGCGGGATGCGCAGGGCGAAGTCACCGGTGTGTTCGCCATCGCCATCGACATTGATACGCTGAAGCGCGCCACCGAGCGCCAGGCCGTGCTGCTGGCCGAGCTGCAGCACCGGGTGCGCAACATCATGGCGATGATCCACGCCATCGCGTGGCGCACGCAGGAAACCGTAGGCAGCGTCGAAGAGTATGCCGAGCGGCTGTGCGGCCGGTTGATGTCACTGGCCCGCACCCAGGCGCTGCTGACCCGCGGTGACAATGCGGGGGTCTGCCTGCGCGGCATGCTGGACGAGGAAATATCGGTGCAGGTGCACCGTTCTGACCAGTATCTGCTGGAAGGCCCTGACGTGCTGCTGCCGCCGAAGGCTGCCGAAGTCCTCTCGCTGGCCGTGCACGAACTGGCGACCAACGCGCTCAAGTACGGGGCCATCCGCAGCAATGGTCGCATCGATGTTTCGTGGTCCGTGCAGGTGCAGGTGGGGGATAGTCCCTGGCTGGCCCTGCATTGGAGCGAGCGGCATTCGCCCGTGGACGGCTGGTCGCAACCGCAGCGACGCGGGCTCGGCTGCTCGCTCATCGAGAAGCGGGTGCCTTACGAGCTGGCCGGCAGCGGGCAGCTGCTGTTCCGCGCCGACGGCGTGGATGCCCACATCCGTTTCCCGCTGCGGGACCGGGACAGCCTGCTGCAGACCGACGCACCAGCAACGGGTTGACGCGTCGCGGCCGGCTACGCGCCGGGAAGCGGCTCATGCAGCGGGCAGCCATTGTGCTGCGAGCGATGCGCGCGCGAAGCAGCCATCACCACGCGGCGTGCCCGATTCAAAGCGCCCAATGGCCGGTGCGCCTGCAGTGCGTGCCATGGGCTGAAGGCCAGGCGGTCCTCGATGCCCGGTGACTCGGCGTCGTCCCAGCTCACCTGGGGTGGAACGTGCAGCGTAGCCACTGCAATGAACGGGCTCTGCTCCTGCGGCCATTCCACCGAGGCATCCTCGATGGGCATCGTCTGCTCGTCACGGCACAGCTGTGCACACAGTTCCCAGACAAGCTCAGTGCGGCCGCTGGCAAGCGCGTCCTGGATGGCATCGCGCTGGCTGTCCTCGCTGTTCTCCACGGGCGCACCGCTGAGCGACTGCAACGTCGCTGAGACGGGGCGAAGGCAGAACTTGGCCACATAGGGGCCGAAGCGGAACGGCACCTGGCTGAAGAAGGTTTCGCCCATCGGGTGGGTCTGCGGTTCGCCACCCATTCCCTTGATCTTGCCGCTGCCGCCGCCGGCGGCTTCCAGCAGCCGCTCGCCGCCACGCAGGGCGGCTGAAATCACTGCCTTGGTGCGCGGCATGCGCTCGGTGGTTGCCGCCAGCAGCTTGGTGGAGCGGAGGAAGCCCTTGGGGCCCGGGCTGGTGAAGGCCGGGCCGTTGACCATCAGGAAGTCCTGGCTGTGCTGTTCTTCGCTTTCCGACACGCGCTCGCCCGGCACGCCAAGAATCTTCAGCGCAATCGCACGTGGCGTGGACACCGTGTCCGGCAGCTGCTCGGCAGGCGGGGAAGAGAAGCGCACGACCGCTTCATACGCGCCCGGCGCGGCAAACAGTCCATGTGCGAGCTCCTCTGGCAGGTTGTCTGCTATCTGCAGCTTTCCCTTCAGCAGGGCCTGGCCCTTGGCGTGCACGGCGCGATGCGCGTGGCCTTCAGCGGCTGCCACCGTGCGGGCCATGTCCAGGAACACATCGCGCAACGCATCGATGGTCTCAGCTTCGTCAGCCTCGGGCTGCTCCATGCCGGCATGGAACGGAACGGGGGAAAGTAGCGGGCGCATGGCTGGCTCCATCAGGGATGAAGCCAGCATGCGTGATTGCGGTTATCCGCCAGTGCAGGGCCGGCATGGGCCGCTTTCACGACCCATGCGCGGGCGCCTGCGATGCCTCAGGCAGGCTTGGGTGCCTCGCCGTCACCAGCGTCCGGCAGCGGCGGCAGGGTCGGGTCCACGGTCACCGGTACATCGCTCTTGAGCAGCGCAGCGGCTTCCTTGTCGCTGGCCACGGCCGGCGGTGAACCGCGCAGCGGCATGTTCGCCGTCTCCTTCACGAACATCATGGTGACCAGGCCGACCACCGCCGCAACCATCAGGTAGTAGGCCGGCACCAGCGGGTCGCCCGTGCGCTCGACCAGCCAGGCGGTGACCAGCGGCGTGGTGCCACCGAACAGCGAGACCGACACGTTGAAGGCGATCGACAGTGCGCTGTAGCGCACCGGCGTGTAGAACAGCGCCGGCAGCGTGGAGGGCATCGAGCTGGTGAAGCACACCAGGGCCAGGCCGAGCAGCATCAGGCCGAGGAAGATCAGCCAGTCATTGCCGCTGCCGATCAGCAGCAGGCAGGGCACGGCCAGCACCAGCAGCGCGATGCAGGCACCGATGATCATCGGCCGGCGGCCCAGCTTGTCGCTGAAAAGCCCGCCGACGATGTTCAACGGCATCATCACCAGCATCACGATGATGATCAGCAGCAGGCCCTTGCTCTCGGCATACCCCATGGTCACGCTCAGGTAGCTGGGCATGTAGGTCAGCAGCATGTAGTCGGTGACGTTGAACACCAGCACCAGGCCCATGCACACCAGCAGCTGGCGGCCATGCACGCGGAACAGGTCCCCCAGGCCCGGGCGGTCGTGCTCGCGCTTCTCGGCTTCTTCGGCAAAGGCGCGGAAGGCCGGGGTTTCTTCCAGCTTCATGCGCATGTACAGGCCGAGCAGGCCCAGCGGGCCGGCCACCAGGAACGGAATGCGCCAGCCCCAGTCCAGCATGTCCTCGCTGCTCAACAGCATGTGCAGCGCGGTGACAGTGCCTGCACCGGCGATGTAGCCGCCCAGCGTGCCGAACTCCAGCCAGCTGCCCATCAGGCCGCGGTTGCGGTCGGTGGAATATTCGGCGATGAAGGTCGCCGCGCCGCCGTACTCGCCGCCGGTGGAGAAGCCCTGCACGACGCGCGCGAGCAGCAGCAGGACCGGCGCCCAGATGCCGATGCGCTCGTAGGAGGGGATCAGGCCGATGGCAAACGTGCCCAGCGCCATCAGGATCATGGTAAAGGCCAGCACTTTCTGCCGCCCGTAGCGGTCACCCAGCGGGCCGAACACCAGGCCGCCCAGCGGGCGCACCAGGAACGCCACGGTGAAGGTGGCAAAGGCGGCGATGACCTGCGCGGTGGGGTTGCTGGAGGGGAAGAAGACCTGGCCAATGGTCACGGCAAGGTAGCCGTAGACGCCGAAGTCGAACCATTCCATCGCGTTGCCCAGTGCAGCGGCACCGACGGCGCGCTTGAGCATGGGCTTGTCGACAACGGTGATCTCGTCGACGTTCAGGTGGCGGCGGCGCTTGAACCAGCCGAAATGGGCATGGGCATCGGGGTTGTCCTGCATGGGACGTCCTTTCTGTTCTTGGATTGGAGTGCGGAATAGGCGGTGTGGTGTGTCCCGAGAATCGGAAACGGCGATGCTGGCGCAACTGGCGCAGGGGCATCGGTGCGGGCGGTCCACGCTGGACCAGGACGTACGGGAAAAGACCACGCACGGGAAACTACGCCGTGGATCGGCGAGGGCTGGTGAAGATCAATGCCAGCGGTGATGGCACGTGCCGCTAATCAGAACGGGCTGACCGGAACAGGCTGGGTGCGCATCGGAAAAGCAGTGAAGATCAGCGCCTGAGCGGCGTCATCCACCCGGATCCTGCACGCGGCGAAGGAATGAAGGGGTGGGAGCGGGTGTGGCAAGCGGTACGCCGGTCGGCCGTGCTTCCCACGTAACAGGCGTGCCTGCCACGTAGTACGTCGTGTCGATCATCCGTTCATGATAACGGTTACGGCGTGAACATGCAGCGAAGCAGCCACGGGCGGACGCTGTGTTCCAGCGTGCCTGTTCATGTGCGCGCTGCGATGACATGCTGTGGACGCAGTGTGGCCGCATCGCTCACAACGCAGCCTTTACGGTGGTGGCGAACCAACGCAACCGGAGCATCGCATGACCCGTCGCATTCCCGAAGGTGCCCTTGTCGTCGTCACCGATGGTGGCTCGGCGCGCGTGTTCACCAACGTCGGCACCGATCATCAGCTGACGCTGAAGCAGGAGGGCGAGCTGCGCCTGCAGGACATCAGCGAGCAGGGCGTGTCGGGCCAGGGCCCTTCCGGTGCCGTGCCGAAGGACATGTCCATTTCCCAGCTCAACGAAGCTACGTTCGCCAAGCAGGTGGCCGAACAGTTGAACGAGGATGCGCTGAAGAACCGCTATACGCACCTGATCCTGGTGGCCGACCCCATCACCCTGGGCCGCATCCGCCCGCTGCTGCACAAGGAAGCGCAGGCGCGACTGCTGGATGATCTCGCCAAGAACTTCACCAACGCGCCGCTGGAAGACATCCAGCGCGCACTGGCGGCGTAACCGCATGCCGTTCATGCGCGACCACCAGGCCGTCGAACCGGCCCGCAGCGATGTCGATGCGCAGGCGGGGTGGCTGCTGATCGAGTTCGGCGCGCCCTGGTGCGGCCACTGCCAGGCCGCGCAGCCGGCGCTGCAGGCCTTCGTGGACGCGCATGACCTGCCGCACTGGAAAATTGAAGATGGCAAGGGGAAGCCGCTGGGCCGCTCATTCCAGGTGAAGCTGTGGCCCACTGTCGTGCTGCTGCGCGACGGCCAGGAAGTGGCCCGCGTAGTGCGGCCGGTGGACAGCGCCGATCTGTCCACGCTGGTGGCAGCACTACCGTGAAAGACCCCGGAGTCCGGTAGAGCCGAGCCTGCGCTCGGCTGCTCTTGATCCCTGCTTCGGGAATTGCCGCCCCTTCCGCAGCGCTATACTCCGCGCGTGCTGTCGCTCTGCTTGAATCCTGATGACCTCTCCGCTTTCCGTTGAATCCCCGCGGCGTCTTGCCGCACCCGCGATCTGGGATGACCTGCTCGCCCATCGCTTCGAGGCCATCGAGTCCGCCTTGCCTGAACTTCTCGCGCCGCAGGACGCCGATGGCGGTGCGCGCGTGCTCGCCTTGCTTGCCCCTCCGCAGGCGTTGCCGATCAACACGTTGTGGCAGGCACTGGCTGCCTGGCAGCAGGCCTCGCCGCAGGCCGACGCGCCGCTGCTGCTGGCAGCGCTGGTCTGGGACCGCATCGCCGTCGATGCGCGTGGCTCGGGCTGGACTGCTTCAGTGGGCGAGGGCGCCTGGTCGAGCGTGCACGCCGCGCAGACCGCGCTGTTCGTGCATGCCATCGCCCTGGCCGATCGCGGGCCACTGTGCTGGCCGCTGCTGCACCAGCTGATGCGCAGCGTGGCTGCCTTCGGCGTTCCCGTGTGGATGAGCGACTGGATGCATGATGGCTTCCATCCCGCCGATGGCGCCGGCCCTTGGCGCGACATGCAGGCGCTGCTGGGTGCGTGGATGGCCGAGGCACCCCGCCTGCCGGCGCTGCCGGCGCAGTTGCCCGCGTCGTGGGCGACCGCCATTCCGCTGCCGCCGGAGCTGGACGAGGATGGCGACCCGATCGAGGCAGACGGCGCTTCGCCGGAGCCGGCGCTGGCCTGGCTGCAGATGGGCCTGCAGGCCGCCGGTCATGGCCTGCCGTTGCTGGACACCTACGCGCGGCTGCGCACGCCACGTTGGGGTGGCAGCCATGACGAGATCCTGGCGCTGGCCGATGGCCCCCTGGCCGAAGGCCTCGATGCATCGCAGCGCAACCAGCTGCGGATGGTCGCCTGGCTGGATGCCATCGACGTGGACAGTATTGATACCGGCAACCGCGGCGCGGTCCAGCAGGCGTTCGCGCGCGGCATGGAACTGCTGGCGCAGCCGCAGTCGGCACTGGAGCGCACGGGCATCCACCTGCAGCTGGCCGAACTTGCATCGCGGGTGGACAACACCGATATGGCCGCGGCGCATTATGCGCAGGCGGCCGACCCCAGCGTGCCGCGCGGGTTTGATGATCACCAGTTGATGCGCATGCTGCACGCGTCCGCCGCCACCGGCATGGGCGAGTGGCTGGCGCCGGTCGTCGCGCGGCAGTGGCGCAATTCTGCCTGGGCGGCGGTGATGCAGGGCGCACTGCGCGACACCGGCTGGTGCGGCGTGACGCCGGATGCAGCACAGGCCGAGGCGGCCTATCGCCATGCGGCGACGCTGATGGCGGTGCCAGCGCCGGGCGCGGACTGTCCGTTCAACGACGTCTATTACGCCTTCGACGAAACGCAGCAGCACACCGCGCTGCTGCACATGGCGCAGGCCGGCGCCGAGCTGGGCTTCCCGGAAATGCAGGCCGCGCTGGGCTACCACTATTTCGAGCATGCGCCGGCCTACGATCCTGCGCTGGCCATCCAGTGGTACCGCCGCGCAGCGGAGCAGGACAGTGGCCGCGCGCTCTACAACCTCAGCCTGGTCTACGACCGCGGGCTGGAGGAGGGCGGCATTGCGGGCATGGGTGTGGACGAACTGGTGCATCTGTCCAACGCCTGCGAGCTGCGCTGCCTGGAACTGGCTGCGACCGAAGAGGAGTGGGGCGAGCGCCTGCAGCGTCGGGTGCGCAGCTGCGTGGCCGGCGTCGGTTATTACCTGCGCACGCAGGTGCCTGCCGAAGGTCGCCTGCCACGCCTGCTGGAGACCCTCGAATTCTGGGCTGGCCAGGCGTGGACGCAGGCCGCCTGGATGCTGGCGCAGTACTACGCCGCACGCAGCGAGCACGACTTCGACCGGGCGGTGTTCTGGGCCGAGCGCGCCTGCGCGCAGCAGCCGGACGATGAGGACGTGCAGGCGGTGCGCACGACCCTGCAGCGCGGCCTGTTCGGCAGCCGGCGCTACCGGCAGGCGCTGGAGCGCGTCAGCGACGGCCTGCAGTAGAGTCGAGCTTGCTCGACTGCTGTGTCTGTAGAGCCGAGCCATGCAGGACTGCTGTGTCTGTAGAGCCGAGCCCATGCTCGGCTGAGAGGGCAGCCGAGCATGGGCTCGGCTCTACCCACCCGGGCCTCAATGCAACGTAATGGGGCCGTGGTGTGCGCGCAGTTCACCCAGCAACCGACGGCCACGCTGGCTGACAGCAATGATGGCCGAGCTGACCTTGTGCACGTTGTAGCCCGGGCGGCCATGCGCCGCCGGGTCCGGCGGTTCGTTCTCGTTGATCATCGTCGCCATGCCTTCGGCGGTGTACAGGGCGTGTTCCAGCCGGAAGAACAGCGATTCCACTTCGTTGGTGATGGTGGGTGCTTCAGATGACATGCGATGGCTCCTGCAAGAGTGGGCCACCCATAGGTGGCGGGCGATACGCGGGTGGAACTTCGGCTGAGCTGTGAGAAAAAGCCGGTGGGCCATGCGGCCGCCGCGCACCGCCCGCCGTAGTCACGGCAAGCAGCTCTCACAACTCATTTCGGGGTTCCACGCCCGGCAGCGGTTACGCCACTGCGCCGCCATCCTGCACTCCGCCATCGCAGCGGATCCAGTTTCTTTTTCATCATCGCGTTGCCTCAGTTTCGGCGCCGCCAAGAGCGCTTGAACGCACACCCCTGCAAGTGGTCCGAATGCGTCACGACATGGCGCAATGCACCCAACGGAAAGCACTCTGCTTACCTGCGGGCGCTCAGCCCCAACAGGGCGGCAGGCCGTCGGCACCCGCATCGGCGCCACGAAACAACGCCAAAAACGTCGCAAGCGCGCCAGCACATCAGCAGGCGGTTCTCGTTGTAGAGGTGCAGTGCACCGCTACCGATCCAGTCTGTCCGCCGGGGCAGAGGTGGTGAATACAAAAAGTTGCATATGAAAGCGACACTTTTCGTCGCGTCTCCATCTGTTCAGTTGCAACGCAGCATGTGCAGGCCCTGGCCCGGTGCTACGATCCGGTCACCACCTGAATCGATCCAAATGCCGATGCCCCTGCTGGACCGTCGCCTCCTGATCGCCGTCGCCGCCACCGCCATGCTCGCCTCCGGCGTGGGCACGGCCGCCACGCCGAAGTCCGCCACCGACAAGGCCTATGCCTCGGTCGACCCCTTCATCGGCACCGGCGGGGAAGGGCATACCTACCCGGGTGCCACCGTGCCCTTCGGCATGGTCCAGCTCAGCCCGGACACCCGCATCCAGCCGCGCGAGAAGGCGTATGGCTGGGCAGCGGGCTACCGCTACGACGACAGCAGCATCGTCGGCTTCTCGCACACGCATTTCTCCGGCACCGGCCATTCCGACCTGGGTGACATCCTGGTGATGCCGTTCACCGGCGAACCCGGCCTGGAGCGCGGTGACCCGGAAAAGCCGCGCAGTGGCTACGCCTCGCGCTTCCGCCATGACGACGAGAAGGCCGAGCCCGGTTACTACGCCGTGACCCTGGACGACTACAAGGTACGTGCCGAGCTGACCACCAGCGCCCGCGTGGGCGTGCATCGCTATACCTTCCCCAAGGGTACCGACGCGAAGATGCTGCTGGACATGCGCACCAGCATGTACGACTACCCGGGCAAGATCCTGTGGTCGCGGGTGCGCGTGCGTGACGATGGCACCGTGACCGGCTTCCGCGAAACGCGGGGCTGGGCGGCGGGCCGCCAGCTGTACTTCGCCATGCGCTTCTCGCGGCCGCTGGCCAGCCACGAGCTGCACAACACCGAGAAGGACATCGTCTACAAGGGCTTCGCGCCCCCTGGCGAAAAGGACCCGGCGCAGCGGGCGCAGATCGAGGGCCGGCAGCTGGTCGGCACGTTCGACTTCGGCAAGCTCGATGCGCCGCTGATCGTCAAGGTCGCCATCTCGCCGGTCAGCGAGGCCGGTGCGATCGCCAACCTTGATGCGGAGGTGGCCGACTTCAATTTCGACCGCGTGCGCGTACAGGCCAAGCAGGAGTGGACCCAGGCGCTGTCGGTGCTGGACATCGACGCGCCCGAGCATGCACGGCGCAGCGCCTACACCGCGCTGTACCACACCATGCTGGGCCCGACGCTGTTCATGGATGCCGATGGCCAGTACCGCGGCGCCGACAATGCGGTGCACAAGGCCGAGGGCTACACCAACTACTCGACCTTCTCGCTGTGGGATACCTATCGCGCCCTGCATCCCCTGCTGACGCTGGTGCAGCCGGAGAAGCGCAACAGAGATTTCATCAACTCGATGCTGGCCCACCACGACCACAGCCCGTACGGCATGCTGCCGGTGTGGTCGTTCCACGGCCTGGAAGACTGGTGCATGATCGGCTACCACGCGGTGCCGGTGATCGCCGATGCCTACGTGAAGGGCATCCGTGGCTTCGATGCCGACAAGGCACTGAAGGCGATGGTCGAGACGGCGAACTACGGCCCTTACGATGGCATCGCGCAGTACCGCGAGCTGGGTTACGTACCCATCGATGAGGAAGGCGAGGCGGCCAGCAAGACCCTGGAGTACGCCTTCGACGACTGGACCATCGCGCGCATGGCGCAGGCGATGGGCAAGGCCGATATCGCGGCCACCTTCGACAAGCGCGCCGGCAACTGGCGCAACGCCTTCGACAAGGACACCGGCTTCATGCGTGCGCGCAAGCGTGACGGCAGCTTCCGCACGCCGTTCGACCCCAGCGCCAGCGGCTACGGCACCGACTACACCGAAGGCAACGCCTGGCAGTATTCCTGGTACGTGCCGCAGGACGTGGCCGGGCTGGCGGCAGCGCACGGTGGCAGCGACAAGCTGCTGGCGCGGCTGGATGAGGTGTTCAACGCCAAGGTGGATCCGTCCATCTTCGAGCACATGGAAGACATCACCGGCCTGATCGGCTGGTATGCGCATGGCAACGAACCCAGCCACCACGTGGCCTACCTGTATTCGTATGCCGGCCAGCCCTGGCGCAGCCAGGCACGCCTGAAGCAGATCATGGACACGCAGTACGCCGATCGCCCCGATGGCCTGGCCGGCAACGATGACGTTGGCCAGATGTCGGCGTGGTACGTGTTCACGGCGCTGGGCTTCTACCCGGTGGCGCCGGGTTCGGGCGAGTACATCCTGGGCCGCCCGTTCCTGCCGAAGACCGCGATGCGCCTGCCGAACGGCAAGACCTTCACCATCGTGGCCAACGGCCTGGACGACAAGCACACCTACGTGGGCAGCGTCAGCCTCAACGGCAAGCCGCTGCAGCGCACCTTCCTGCGCCATGACGAGATCCTGGCCGGTGGCGAGCTGACCTTCACCATGCAGGCCGAGCCGAACAAGGCGTGGCCGGGGCAGGGTGCGCAGGCGCCGTATTCGATGTCGAAGCCGTAAGGGTAGCGCCGGGCCACGCCCGGCGACCGAGCCTGTAGAGCCGAGCCCACGCTCGGCTTGGGCATTACGCCAGAAGCAGCCGAGCAAGGGCTCGGCTCTACCAAAGCGATGCGCGCTGCGCGGGCGCCACCTTCCGTGTCGCAATCAGCACCTGCTGTTGGCCGCAGGTTACGTCCCGGCCATACAACTCGCTGCCGAATCCGTGATGCAGTGATGTTCTCTGGCTGCCTGAGGTCATTTTCGTAATCGTCTGATTTTTCCTCGGCCAACCCCTTGCTAGGGTCCTGCGCACAGAAGTGCGCCAGGGTGGTGCACAGGGCGTAAGCCATATGCACACGTTGCAAGCGCATGAGGATGCAGCGCTGCTGCACCGGTTTGAACTGCCCGGCGCGGGCCTTCTGCTGGTGGAGCGCTGGCGCGGACGCGAAGCGTTGTCCGAAGGACTGGATTACCACGTCGACATACTCGCGGCGCACGCGGACCCTGCCTGCGAAGCGTGGCTGGGCCGGCCCGCAACGCTGTCCACCCGCGATGCGCAGGGGCGCGACATCCAGCGGGTCGGCCTGGTACGCGAGGTGTGTCGGCTGGACTGCGATCGCGGTTTCACCCGCTACCGCATTCGCCTGGCGGCATGGACGTGGTGGCTGGCGCAGCAACGGAACAGTCGTGTTTTCCGCGATGCAACCGTCCGCCAGATCGTGGATGCCGTGTTCGCCGGCCATCCAGCGCTTGCCCGCTGGCGCTGGAGCGACGATGCGCGGGCCTGCCTGGACGCGCTGCCGCCGCGTCACTACTGCGTTCAGTATCGCCAGTCCGATATGGATTTTGTCGCCGGCCTGCTGGCCGAAGAGGGCATTGGCTGGCGTGTCGAGGCAGATGCGGAGGCGCCCGCACTGCATCGAATCGAACTGTTCTTCGATAGCGTGGCCTTGCCACAGCACGCGGTTTCGGCACGTGGCGGTGGCCTTCGTTTCCACCGCGGCGACGCGGCCGAGCAGGAGGACAGCGTGCTGCACCTGGCCCGGCGCGTGAGGCTGGGCCCTCACCGGTTGAGCATGGTCAGCGATGACTATCGGCAGGATCGCACGCTGGCCGTGCAGTTGCCGGTGGATGGCGGTGGTAGTTCGTCTGTCGAGGAGTATCTGGCATGCGGCTCGCTGGGCTTCGAATCGCGGGCAGAAGGCGAGCGGCGCGCCGTCCTTGCGGTTGAGCGCCACGAGGCGGATCGGCATGGGTGGCAGGGCATTGCGACAGTGCGAGGCCTGGCCGCAGGCAGGTGGTCAGCCATCAGCCAATGGTCGCCGCACCACACGCCCGAACTTCTGATCACTTCGCTGGAGCATGCCGGCGCCAATACCTTGCCAGATCGGCTGCTCCCGCAGCGTTGGGTGGAGGCGCTGCAGAGTGACGGGTTCCTGCCTGCCGAACTGCAGCGCCATGCACAGCAGCTCGGCTATGCCGCCGCCTTCCATGCTGTTGACCGCCAGCGTCCCTGGCGTCCAACCACGCCAGACCCGGCGAGTGAAGCCCAAGTGGTGGGTCGGCAGACGGCCATCGTGATTGGTGCCGATGAGGGCGGCGGAGCTGCCGTAGGCGATCGCGTGTACGCCGACGCCCTCGGGCGGATCCGCGTGCGCTTTCCACTGATGGATGCAGCGGGCAAGCCGGCGCACAGCGCATGGTTGCGCGTTGCACAGCGGTTTGCAGGCCCGGGCGTGGGCAGCCAGTTCCTGCCGCGCGTGGGCCAGGAGGTGCTGGTGGGCTTCCTGGAGGGGGATGTGTAGCGCCCGATCGTACTGGGCGCCCTGTACAACGGGCGTGGCGAGAATGATCCATCGCTGCATGCACAGGCGAGCGATACGCGCGTCGGCGGCACCGGCAACCTTGCCGGTGGCAACGCACCGGCCTGGCACGCAGCGGGTGATGGCCCGCAGGCGCATCGCCATCCCGGTGCGCTCTGGGGTTTCAGCTCCCGCGAATGGGGCGGTGAGGGTGGCTCCACCCTGCAGTTCGACGACACGGACGACCAGCTCCGCCTGCAGTTGGCGACGACACAGGCGGCCACCCAGTTGAACCTGGGCCACGTCATCCACCAGCGCGGCAATCATCGCGGCAGCCTGCGCGGGCAGGGCTTCGAGCTGCGCAGCGATGCAGCGGGCGTTGTGCGCAGCGAGCGCGGGCTGTGGCTCGGTGCCCATCCGTCAGGGCGTGGCCAACCGGCGGGTACGGCAGCGCAGGCAGGCGCGCTGCTGGCCCAGTGTGGGGCGATGGCCGCTGCGTTCGGGCAGAGCGCTGTGCTGCACGGTACCGCAGGGCTGCATGCCTCGCCTGCGTTGGCACCGCTGCGGCAAGCGGCAGCGGGCGTGGTCGCGGCCGATGGCTTCGCCCGTGCGTGCGCCGCCGCCGGCGACACAGCCGGTGGCGTGCCCCACAGCACGGCACCGCTGCTGGGCATGGTCGCGCCGCTGCAGGCAGTGGTGGCGGGGCAGGGGCTGTTCTGGCAGGCAGGGCAGAACGTGGTCCTGGGTGCCGGCGGTGCTGCACACGCGGTCGTCATGGGCCACGCGCGCCTGCACGCGGCACAGTCGGTCGGCGTCCTGGCGTCGGCCGCCACTTCGGCATCGGGCCGTCCGTCCGGCCTGACCATCGCCGCTGGTGAGCAGCCTGTCGAGATCCAGGCGCAGGGCGACGCGGTGAAGCTTCAGTCTCGGCAGTCACAGCGCCTGTCCAGCGCGCATGCGGCGGTAGAACTGGCTGCTGGAGGTGCACTGGTCGTACAGGTAGAGGGCGGCGCCAGCCTGCGCATGGAAGGGGGCAACCTGCAGTTCAGCTGCCCGGGAACCCTCACCGTGCATGCGGGCCAGCACAGCTTCATCGGCCCAGCGTCCCTGGCGTATCCACTACGCACGCTGGGTATTGCGCCTTGCCGCGCCCGCTTCCTTGTGCGCGATCACGCAGGTGCGCCACTGGCGGGGGTGACGTACTCGATGCAGCTGCCGGATGGCCGCTGGTTGAGCGGAACGACTGATGGCAACGGGTTTACCCAGGAAGTTGTCACCGACGGACCGGAGAAGGTGGGCCTGTTCGTGGATGACGAGCGGCACGAGGGCTACCTGCGCGACGCAGGCGATAGCTGATCACGTTGGAAGAAAGGAATCTGCAACATGAGCTCTGGAAAGTTCACGCTGTTTCGCCATGACGGGCATGGCAACGTCGTGCCGTGTGCGGGCGTCACCTATCGCATCCGCGATGTGCTGCATGGCTTCGCTGTCGTGGCGTCCGGCAGGACCGACATCCACGGCGATACGGATCGGGTGATACTGCCCGAGCGTGCACCCACCCCAGCGCCACCGGTCCTCCCTGACTGGCGCAAAGGCTGGCCGCACCCCGGCGCCGGGCCAGCCGGCCTGAAGCTGCCCTGGCCGCGGCGCGCCGGGCAGGAGGCAGCTACTGCCCCCGGGCAGGGCGTGCTCCTGCCGCAGAGTGAACATCGATACCACCTGCAGGTCCGCGATGATGCAAGCGGCGAGTGGACCGATCCGTTGCTGCACCCGGACTGCCGTGAGCCCGCGCAGCTGGGGCCGTGGAGCGAGGATCCACATGCCGACGCGTCGATGCGGCCTGCGCTGCAGGTGCGGAGGCTGCGGCTGCGGCCGTTCCACCAGCTGCAGCTGCAGCGGCAGGGTCCGCCAACACCGGTGCCGGGGGCCGCGTTCGTGGGTTACCGCCGCGACAGCAAGGGGGCTGAAGTCATCGCCCGCGATGTGCACGGCCAGGTGGTGCGTGGCGTAACGGACCTGCAGGGGATGACCCCGCGCATCTTCTGCGAATCAGATCTACGGCTGGTGTTCACGCTGCCGGGCAGCCGGAGCGAGCTGCGCAGTGGCCTGTCCGAGCCACGGGTCGTGGGGCAGCCCCGCCTGGTGCCGGTGGTGCCGGTGAAGATGCATGCCGTTGTGAGCGGGCCGGGCGAAGGTGCCACACTGGAGCTGGCCGGGAAGATCAGTGTGCCGGCGCTGCTGAACGCGGCCGACGAAGAATTTCTGCTGCTGACACCCGAGGTCTGGGAGGAGTTCCGTGAGGTCTCGCGTTCGATCGAAGGCAGCCTCTCCGCCGTACCGCGCGCCCGCTGGCAGCTGGAGGAGGCGCTTGCCGGCCGCAGCCTGGAAGCGATTGCCCAGGCCGAGAAGAACCTGGGCATGGCCGAGGACCGTGCAGCGGCCATGCTCAATGGGAACTTTGCCCGGAAGACCGACCTGGTCGAAGTAATCACGTTTGAAAGCTACAGCCGCAAGGATGATGGCGAGCCACAGCAGGAGGTGGGCCTTCGCCGCAACTACCTGCCGCGCTTCAAATACGATGAATTCAAAGGCCGCCGGCTGATGGGCGTGCCCACCCACGTGGATGTGGGCGTGACGACGCGGGCGGGTGACAGCGCGATGTCTGTGGGCAGCGCCGCCCGCCAGAAAGGCTCGGCCTTCGAGAACTTCGATTCACGCAAGTTCAAAGAGTCGCTGATGACGATCAAGGGCCAGATCGGCCGGAACGTCAAGGC
>NZ_JASGBW010000031.1:0-55226 GCF_030053215.1 Stenotrophomonas sp. PFBMAA-4
CCTGCATGCCGCCCATGGACTGCAGCCACTGATCACTCAAGGGCGTCAGTTCCATCCCGCGCGCCAGCGTGGTCTGCTCGGGCACATCCGTCCCGACCAGGCCGTTGGCCCCCCGGATTCCCCAGGTCAAGCTTTCGCGTACCACCGTGCCGATCTCGCGGTCACCGCGCTGGTTCTGCCAGACCATGGCATTCCAGCGGTGCATGAAGTTGCGGCAGATATCGAACACCGCCGGCCCCTGCAGCCGCGCGTGCACGTCCTGCCATGGCATGCGTGGCTGGCGCCCGCTGTCGAGCAGCCGCTGGATGCGATCCACCGGCTCGTTGATCCACTTCACCAGCGATTCCCAGGCCTGCTTCGCCTTGACGATCTTGCTCTCGATCTGGGCATATTTGGCTTCGGCGTCCTTGACCAGCGAGGCGGGATCGCGCACATATCCCACAACGGTGGTGGCCGTGTTGACCGGGCCCAGAATGGCGTCCTTGACCGCGGCCTTGCGCTCATCGAACCATTCACCGAATTTCTTCGCCTGGATCGTGGCGAAAGCTTCCGCGGCACGCGCGGCAGCCGCAGCTGCCTCGCCGACATTGAGCTTGACCGCCTCGTCGGCGGCCCTGTTGGAAGCGGCAGTGACCTCGGCGTACTCCTTCTCGATTTCTGTCAGCCAGCCCTTGATGGCAAGGAAGGTCTTGGCGACCGTACGCTGCACCTTTGTTGCTTCTTCCATGCCTGGGATGACCCATTCTGCGAGCTTGCGGATGCCCTCGCGTTCCAGCGCCTCCGGCACACCCAGCTTGTCCGCGTAGTCCTGCAGTTCGGCCAGCGCAGCGCCTGCGTCCCACTGCGCCTTCATCCGGTCCAGTGCGATGGCCAGGCCCGGCACGTACGCCTGGGCAAAGCCGGGGCGGACACGGCCAGCCGCGTCCGGGCTGGTATCGGGCTTGTCCAGGGTCAGCTCCTGCTCCGCGCTCGTCATGCCGCGGAACTTGCTCAGGCAGTTGTTGTAGTGGTCATTGAGCACGTGCAGCGCCGGGTCGCAGACCACGTCGAAGTTGCCGTCATCCCATCGACCATGCGCGATGTCCAGGCCCCCAACGAAGCCGATGTGCCCATCCACGACCAGGATCTTCTGGTGGTGCGAGAAGGCGATGTTGAAGGCATCGGTGCGGCCGGTGGCCGGGTTGTGCAGGCCGACCTGCACCTGTCCCGGCGTGTTGGCATCCTGCATCTTGTACAAGGCCGTACGCGCCTCGTTCTCGTGGGTATAGGCCGCCGCCTCGACACTGTCGTAGAGCAGCACCCGCACATCCACGCCGCGCTGGTTGATGGCGTCGAACAACAGTTCACTGAGGCGACTGGCGTGGGCGCCTCCGCGTTCGTCCATCTCGGTGTCGAAATTCATCTGCCAGTCGGCGATGAAAATGAATTTCTGCGCGTTGCGGATGGCGTCCGCCATTGCCTTCATCGCCGAACGCCCGTCGGTGAACGCATCGACCTTGTTGCCTTGCCGGACAGGCGCGAACTGGCGATCGGGCGGTGCGTAGTAATCACCGCTGGTGGTGCCCTTCTGCCCGTCCAGGCAGGTCAGGGCGGTATGCGGGACGCTGCCCAGTGTGGTGCCATCTGCCATGACTAGATCTCCTTGCGCTTTGCCGGGTCGGCGTCGATATGCGACTGGAACTCGTACTCGGCGCGCTGCCGGTAGGCGTACAGGGCCGCATCGTCGGGCAGGTCGGCCAGCGTCTTGCCGTAGTTGATCGCCTCGAGGGTGTCCATCGTGGCGCGCACACCGGGCGAGCTGCTGTACGGCCGCGGTCGCTGCAGTGGAATGACGTCGATGCCATGCACCAGGAACAGGCGCCCCGGGAACCGGCCAGCGTCGTTCCAGATTTTCGCGCACAGTGCATCGTCCAGGCTCACATCACCCTGCGCATCCGCCTCGCCCTCGGCAAGCGTCTCGGCCCAGCTTTCTGGCACCAGCGCGCCGTCACGCAGTTCAGCGTCCAAGGCCTTCCGGGTGCGCACGATCTTCCAGGCCTGGCCTGCCAGTGGCAGGCCCTGGGGCCCTGGGATGTCCTGCAGCCGGAAGGCCAACTTTGGAATCTGTTCGCTGAGCGCGCTGGTGGGCATGTCCGGCAGGGGATACGTCAGCTGTGCCGGGCCTATGAACGACTTCTGCCCCGCATGGACGGTCACGGTGCCGGGACAGTTGACCACCAGATTGCCGCCTTCCAGGGTGAGGCTGGCGCCACCGGCCGTGGCGATGTGCAGGGTGCGCGGCGCGGCCATTTCCAGCGTCCCCTGCGCACTGGCAGCACGTTGCGAGGCACGCGAGATGAGGTTGACCCGGTCTGACTGGGCCCGGATGTCCAGCATGGCCTGTCCGGCCACGATGCTCAGCGCCGCATCGCCTGCAAAGTTGCGACTGCCGGCAGCCAGCATGCCGATTGCCTGCCGCGCATGCAGTCGCGCATGGCCCGCAACGCTGGCGTCGCTGTGCTGGCCACTGGCCAGCGCCACATGCTGGGCACTGCTCCAGTGCAGGGACTGCCCGGCGACCATGGCGAGGCCGGCATGGCCGTGCAGCGCCAGGGTGGGCGCATCGGTATGTGGCACCCCGGCGGCTGAAGGCTGTCCAGCGCCATCCGCGCAGGCCTGTGCATAGGCCTGGCCGGAAACGCTGGCACGGGCGACACGCTGCAGGCCGGCCAGACCCGCGCTGTCGTCGGGTGGCGCGTGGCTGGCCAGGCCAACCGTGCCGTGCGTGGCGCTCGTTGCATGGCTGACCTGGGCCAGGGTGGCGGCCTGCCGCAGCAACGCACCGGCCGCGACCACCTCCCCGGCTGGCGACGACGCGCCATGGGGCCTGGCAGTCAGCCACACGCCACGCTCCGCGCGCAGCGTGCCCCACGCATCGGTACGCAGTTCCAGCCCCTCACCGCGCAGTGAGCCGCGATGGTTGTCGGCCGTGTGCAGCAGATGGCCAAGATTCAATTCACTGCTGGCCTGGCTGCTGGCCAGCTGCAGGCGCAGCTGCGCATCGGAATCGTCGAACACCAGGCGGTTGTAACCGGTGCCGGACCACTCGCGCGACTGGATACCCCACAACGCCCCGGCGTGACGGTGCTGCCCCTCGCCTGGCGCCATCGCATGCCAGGCCGGCGCGTGACCGCCCGCAGCATTGCCCTGCGCGCTGGCACCGGTGTCGGTAGCTCGCCCGAACAGCCCGGTATCACCTGCCCCTGCTGCCGCACCGGCGGGGGTGGGTACGATGCCTGCATCGCCGCGACCGTTGTAGAGCGCGCCGAGCACCAGCGGCCGGTCGATGTCGCCTTCGATGAAGCCGACCAGCACCTCCTGGCCGACACGCGGCAGGAACTGCGACCCGACACCCGGCCCGGCATAGCGCTGCGCCACGCGCATCCAGCATGTGGCGTCCGCATCGGCAGCCCCTTGCAGATGCAGGCGCACGCGGACCCGGCCCTGGCTGTCTGCATGCAGGTCCGCATCGTCGCGGCCGCCACCGCTGATGACCGTGGCCGACTGGTAGCCCGGCGCAAGCGGGCGCGGATTGAGGCGCTCCCCCGTACCATCGGGCAACACGGGCCGCCACGGTTTCTGCTGGTCGACGGCGCGGAACCGATTGACGCAGCCGGTGGCGGAGGCGGCGTCCGGCGGCGCACCTGGCAGCGTCCTGCAGGCATCCAGCCAAGCCGCGGGTGCTTCGGCGCGCCACGGCTGGGAAACCATGGCCAGCGGCGATGGGTTGCACCCGTGGTGCAGCACCTCGATTGGCAGGATCACCGGCGCGGGATCCGTGCCATAACCCAGGACGCGTATGAAGCGACCGGCCTGCAGGCTGCGGATACTCCCCGCCCCCACCCAACCGGCCAGGCCCGCTTCATGCGCTTCCGCCGCGCGGCGGGCCCGGCGCTGCCCGTCATCTGCCTGGGCGAAGGCATGGGCGCCGACGGGCTCGTAGATCTCGCGCGGACTGCTGCCTGCGCCCTGCAAGGGCAGCTGGACATGGCGCACCACCGGCCCCTGATAGTCGCTGGTGGAAAGGGACAGGCGGTTGCTGCCCAACAGGCGGTGCGGGCCCAGCTGCTGCAGCGTGTCCGTCGCCTCGGTGCCGTCGTTGCGATGGAAGCGGATGCCGCCATCGCGGGCCGACTATGGGTTTTCCGGCTGCACGGTGCTGTCGAACGACATCACCAGGGTCAGTCCGTCGCCGCTGTCACCATCGAAGGCGCAGGCGATTCCCTCTTCGGCGAGCAGGCGCAGCACGAATGCCAGATCCGGCTCCCGGTACTGCACGCAGTAGCTGCGCACGGGCGCGGTGGCCAGGGCAGCCACGGCATCGTCGCTCCAGCGCCAACGGGCCAGATCGCCATGCCCGCCCAGCACGTCCTCGACGATGTCGCGCACGGGGCGCTCCTGGTACACCCGGCTGTGCCGGGCATGACCCAGAAACCACGTCCATGGCACAAGATGCAGGCGGTAGCGGGCCAGCCCGCCGTCGCTGCCGAGCAGGCAGGCCTCGGCGACATGCCCCCAGCGGAGATGGTCCTGCCCGTCGTCGAGGCGGGTGAGCAGCGCCCCGCTTCGGCCCAGCCAGGCGTCGAGCGGCAGGTTGGCATCCGGGTGCAGCACATCCACCCAGTAATCGAATCCGCTGGCCAGGTGTTCATGGCCCCACCACTGTTCGACGAACAACGGCGGCAGGCCCTCGGCCTGCAGGCGGTGCAGCTGGTGATCGGGCTCCAGCCCGACCAGCGAAGCAAGCGCGGAATGCGCACGTGAAGCGTCCATGACTTCTCCTGTGCCAGGCGCTCCTGCGCCGGCGATGGCCTGATGCCACCTTCCACGCGGACCTGACCAGGCCCGGCCGCCGACTTCCCTTGGCGGTCGCGTCTGACCCGGCGCCCTGCGCCGATCCTCGCGGAAGACCCTGTTCCATTGGGACTCGGGGCCGATATTCATCTCCGGACCAGCCGCCGTCAAGTTCCCGTCACATCCGCCAACGTCGGCCATGACGGTTTTTTCACCACCGGCTCATGAGGCTTGTGGCACAAGCGATACAGGCGTCTATCCACAGGTTTCCTGCGGCCCGGTCCACACGGGGTGTGGAAAACGCCCGACGCTGGCCGTGCGGCCCTGCCGCGCGCTACCCTTGCTGCTTGAATCCACTGTGGTGCAAGGCTTCCGCCCTACCCGATCAATGAAAAGCATCGAGCATCGAGATTTCACCCTGTCGCCGGAAGACAACGAGCGACTGGCCAACCTGTGCGGCCCCTTTGATGGGCATTTGCGACAGATCGAGCTGAAGCTCGGTGTGGAGATCGCCAACCGCGGCTTCGTGTTCCGCATCAGCGGGCCGGGCGAGGCGATCATCGAGGCGCAGAAGCTGATCGAAGCGCTGTATGTCGAAGCCGCCGAGACCACCTTTGACAGCCACGGCATCCACCTGCGCCTGGCGCAGGCCAATGTCGAGCAGATCGCCGAGCGTTCCTACGAAGCGCAGGATGTGGCGATCAAGGTCAAGCGCGGCACCGTGCGCGGCCGCGGCGCCAACCAGGGCCGCTACCTGCACCAGATCGCGACCCATGACATCAACTTCGGCATCGGCCCGGCCGGTACCGGCAAGACCTTCCTGGCCGTGGCCAGCGCCGTCGAGGCTCTCAACGAGTCACGCGTGCAGCGGCTGATCCTGGTGCGCCCGGCGGTGGAAGCCGGCGAGAAGCTGGGCTTCCTGCCCGGCGACCTGAGCCAGAAGGTCGACCCCTATCTGCGCCCGCTGTACGACGCCCTGTACGAAATGATGGGCGTGGAGAAGGTGGTCAAGCTGCTGGAAAAGAACGTCATCGAGATCGCGCCGCTGGCCTACATGCGCGGCCGCACGCTCAACGACGCGTTCGTGATCCTGGACGAGGCGCAGAACACCACCATCGAACAGATGAAGATGTTCCTGACCCGCCTGGGCTACGGCTCCACTGCAGTGGTCACCGGCGACCTGACCCAGACCGACCTGCCCAAGCACGTGAAGTCGGGCCTGCGCGATGCCATCGACGTGCTGCGCGATGTGGAAGGCGTGACGTTCACGTTCTTCGAGGCACGCGACGTCGTGCGCCACCCGCTGGTGGCGCGTATCGTCAATGCCTACGACCGCCGCGACCTGCATCAGCTCAAGCCGGGCGCCGAATAACCGTACGCTGCCGTCGCGAGGCGGCCCGGGCTCCGCTGGAAGGTACCGGAAGGATGAGGATCGACTATGACGCCGGCGACTGGACGTCGCAGTAAGACGCCACACGCGCGATACTGTCGCCTCTCAGATCTGAATGCCGGAATTGTCATGACCAAGGGCCCCGTCCGCCTCGATGTCGCCATCAGCTATGCCCTGCCCCGCGCCGGGCTGCCGGCGGCGGTGAGCTTCCGCAAATGGGTGGCCGCGGCCCTGAAGGGCCGTATCCGCGAGGCCGACCTGGCCATCCGCGTGGTCGATGCCAAGGAAGGCCAGTCGCTGAACCGGCATTACCGTGGCAAGGATTACGCCACCAACGTGCTCAGCTTCCCGGCCGATGTGCCCGAAGGCCTGCCCAAGGGCGTGAAGTTCCCGCTGCTGGGTGACCTGGTGATCTGCGCGCCGGTGGTGGCCCGCGAGGCCGACGAGCAGGGCAAGGCCCTGAATGCCCACTACGCGCACCTGACCGTGCACGGCGTGCTGCACCTGCTGGGCTGGGACCACGAGGACGACAAGGAAGCCGAGGCGATGGAACAGCTCGAGCGCGAGATCCTGGCCGAGCTCGGTATCGAAGACCCCTACGCCGGCGAGCGCTGAGCCGCGTACGGCGCTATCCTGCAGCTGCAACCTCCCCGGAGACACGGACGATGATGGGTGACATGGGGCCGATGCTGGCCAAAACGGCGATCTTTGCCCTGCTGCTGGTGGTGGCCGCCAACCTGCTGCACCGCCTAGGCGCCCGCCACCCTGATGGCCGGCATTGGCTGCTGCGCACGCTGGCCGTGCTGTCGCCGTCCAGCCTGCTGGCCGCGCTGGCGGTAGGCGTGGTCGGCCCGCACATGCTGACGGGCCCTGGGCCGGTGAGCAGCAACGGCACGCTGTGGATGACGTCGATGGTGCTGATCCTGATCGGCGCGTTCTCCGCGCCGGTATGCTGGCGCGTGGTCCTGCAGAAGCGCCTCGGCCGCGACAGCAGCAGCCTGCCGTTCTTCCATGCAAGCCGTGCGCAGCTGTGGGCGCTGTTCGTACTTGCCACGGTGTACATGATCGTCATCCCTCGTTCGGTCGCTGATGTGCCGGACTGGCTGCTGGAATCGGGCCCCCTGCAGCTTGCATTGCGTGCGGTGCTGCAATTGGTGCACGTGGCACTGTTCTCGGCGATGCTGACCCTGCCGGTGATGGCGCTGCGCGCCGTGGCCCGTCGTTCGCTGGGGCGCATGCGGTCCCTGTTGGGCCGCACCTCGCAGGGCTGAGCATGCCCCCCGGGTGCGCCCCGGCCTGTCCGGTCGCGGGCGCCCCCCTCCGCCGCTACCATGTCCAGGCACCCTCCATTGCGGATCCCATGCCTGTGCTGCTGCGTACTGCCCTGCCCCTGCTGCTTGCCTCTTTCGCCGCCACCGCTTCGGCCGCCCCGCTGGACCTGCCGGCCCTGATCGAATGCCGCCAGGGCGTAGCCGAGCATGCCGCGCTGGCGCCGCTGCTGGCCGACCCGCTGAAGGCCGTGGCCCAGGGCCTGCAGCCGCTGCCGCAGGGCAACCAGTTCATGAGCGAATTCCGCCTGGCCAACCCCATCACCGTGTTCGGCCAGCAGACCGAACGGGTGGCCCTGGCCGGCGCCAGCGTGATGGCCGTGCTGGACCAGGCCGACCCGCACCCGCTGGCCAAGCGCCTGGAACTGGAAACCGGCTACGACCAGGACGGCAAGTTCATGGCCGGCCGCGAGGTGGTCAGCCGCGACGTGACCAACCCCAGGACCGGCGAGGCCCAGATCGAATCGATCATCCTCAGCGTGTCGACGGTGGCCAGCCACCCCGGCAAGACCCTGGCCGGCTGCACCTACAGCCTGGATCTGCCGGCCGAGGACGAGGTTCCGGCCGCCGCCGGCGGCGGTCACTGAAAGGCCCCAACATCCTGCTAGACTTGGGGCAACGCCCGGCTTGCCGGGTGCCCTTTTTCCAGAGATGTCAGAAGACGACAGTAGTAGCTC
The DNA here is from genome assembly GCF_030053215.1 of Stenotrophomonas sp. PFBMAA-4. Lineage (NCBI taxonomy): Bacteria > Pseudomonadati > Pseudomonadota > Gammaproteobacteria > Lysobacterales > Lysobacteraceae > Stenotrophomonas > Stenotrophomonas sp. PFBMAA-4. The sequence goes on from NZ_JASGBW010000031.1 coordinate 8,229, forward strand.
CTCCCTGGAGCCCCATGAAAAGAAGCGCGGCTGGCTTGAACGCCTGACCTCCGCCTTCTCCGGCGAACCCCATACCCGCGACGAGCTGGTCGCTGTCCTGCACACCGCGCAGGAGGAGGGTCTGATCGCCGCCGATACCCTGAAGATGATGGAGGGCGCCATTTCGGTGGCCGAGCTGACCGTGGGCGACGTGATGATCTCGCGCTCGCAGATGGTCTCTCTGCCGGTCGAGGCGCCGTTCCTGGACCTGATGAAACAGGTCGTCGAATCGGGCCACTCACGCTTCCCGGTGCACGGCGAGAACAAGGACGACATCCTTGGCATCCTGCTGGCCAAGGACCTGCTGCGCGGCGTGGTAGCCGACAACGGGCCGGCCAACGTGCGCGAGCTGCTGCGTCCGGCGGTGCTGATCCCCGAGGCGAAGAAGCTCAACGTGCTGCTGAAGGAGTTCCGCCTGTCGCGCAACCACATGGCCATGGTGGTGGACGAGTACGGCGGTGTCGCCGGCCTGGTCACCATCGAGGACGTGCTGGAACAGATCGTCGGCGAGATCGACGACGAGCATGACGAGGCCGAGGACCAGTCGGCGCAGATCGCGATCCAGGCCGACGGCCGCTACGTGGTCGATGCACTGACCGCGATCGGTGATTTCAACGAGCGTTTCGGTGCCACGTTCTCCGACGAGGACTACGACACCATCGGCGGCCTGGTGACTGAGGCGATCGGCCACCTGCCCGAGGTCGGCGATGAGCTGGCGCTGGACCGCTTCATGTTCCGCGTGGCGCGTGCTGATGCGCGCCGGGTGCAGGCCTTCCATGTGACGGTGCTGCCGCCGGACGAGCAGGACGACGCTTGAAGCGCCGGGGCCTGATCCTGAGTGTGTGGCTGGCACTGTGCGTGCTGGCCATGGCCCTGCCGCAGGCGGCCTTCGCGCAGGCGGCCTCGGCGGCTTCGGCCGCCCCGGCGGCCGGCGTCGCCAGCCCGCAGGAGGCACCGGCGCCGCGCATCGGCGTGGTGACCATGCAGCCGGGCACGGTGTTCTTCGAGCGCTTCGGCCACGACGCCATCGTGGTCCTCGACCCGGTCAGCGGCGAGGCGATCTCGTACAACTTCGGTTATTTCGATCCGTCCGAGGATGATTTCATCAGCCGCTTCGCACGCGGCGACATGATGTACTACCTGGTGGCGCTGCCGCTGCAGCAGGACCTGTCGTACTACGACGAGACCGGCCGCGGTGCCAGCGTGCAGTGGCTGGACCTGCGCCCGGACCAGGCCCGTGCCCTGGCCGCGGGCCTGGCCGAACGGGCGAAGCCGGAAAACGCGCGCTACCACTACGACTACTACACCGCCAACTGCGCCACGATGGTGCGCGACACCTTGAACGAAGCACTGGATGGCGGCCTGCATGCGCAGCTGTCCGGGCGTTCGCGCGGCAACACCTACCGCAGCGAATCGGTGCGGCTGGCCTCGCCGGCACCGTGGATGTGGCTGGGCTTCGACGTCGGCCTCGGGCCCTTCGCCGACCAGCCGCTGTCGCGCTGGCAGGAAGCCTTCGTGCCGATGCGCCTGGCCGATGCGCTGCGCCAGGTGCGCAACAGCGATGGCCGGCCACTGGTGCAGAGCGAGCAGGAGCTGCTGCCGCACCGCATCGCGGCCGAACCGAAGGAATTCGCCCGGCGCTGGTGGCCGTGGCTGCTGTGCGGGCTGGTGATCGCCGCCGGCGTGCTGGCCCTGCGCAGCCGCCCGCGCCTGCTGGCCGGGCTGGCCCTGCCGTTCTGGCTGCTGTGCGCGCTGTTCGGCGGCGTGCTGGTGTTCCTGTGGGGCTTCAGCATCCACTACGCCGCCTGGGCCAATCGCAACCTGCTGCTGCTCTCGCCGCTGGCGGTGCTGCTGCTGCCGGGCGCCATCGCCCTGCTGCGCCGGCGCGTGCCCGGGCGCATGTTCAGCATCGTCCTGTGGCTGCTGGCCGCGCAGTCGGTGGCCGCCCTCGTGCTGCACTGGCTGAGCCTGCAGGCGCAGTACAACGTGCAGTGGATCGTGCTGCTGCTGCCGGTGCACGTGGCACTGGCCTGGGTGCTGGCGCGTCGTCCTCACTTGTCCGAAACACCCCGCTGACGCAGGATGGCGGGCATGTCATTGCCCGCCTCCGCTTCCGCCCCCGCATCGAACAACCCCGCCTGCGTCATCAACTGCGTCCACTACGATGACCAGGGCAAGCGCCACGACATCAGCCTGGATGCCATCAGCGACGTGATCGCCAGTGGCAACGGTTTCGTCTGGGTCGGCCTGTTCGACCCCAACGATGACGTGCTGCTGAAACTGCAGGAAGAATTCTGCCTGCACGATCTGGCCATCGAGGATGCGCGCAACGCGCACCAGCGCCCGAAGGCCGAGGCCTACGGCAACTCGCTGTTCGTGGTGATGACCACCGCGCAGATGGTCGACGAGCGCATCCAGTATGGCGAAACCCACGCCTTCCTCGGCCCACGCTTCCTGGTGACGGTACGCCACGGTGCATCGCTGTCGTATGCACCGGTGCGCGCGCGCGTGGAACGCGAACCGCAGCTGCTGAAGATGGGCGCGTCCTACTGCCTGTACGCGGTGGCCGATTTCGTGGTGGACAACTACCTGCCGATCACCACCCGCTTCCGCGACACGCTGGACCTGCTGGAGAAGGACATCTTCGCCGAGACCTACAAGCGCAGCACAGTGACGCGCCTGTACGAACTCAAGCGCGAACTGAACAAGATGCGCATGGCGGTGGCGCCACTGCAGGACGTGCTGGCGCAGCTGCGCCGCTACCAGGGCGAGCTGATTCCCGACGAAGTGAAGCTGTACGTGCGTGACGTGCACGACCACGCCGCGCGCATCAGCGATGTGATCGATACGCTGCGCGAGATGCTGGGTACGGCCCTGAGCGTGAACCTGTCGCTGGTGACGCTGGCACAGGGTGAGACGGTGAAGCGCCTGGGTGCGTGGGCGGCACTGCTGGCCGCGCCGACGCTGATCACCAGCTGGTACGGCATGAATTTCAGCCACATGCCCGAGCTCAACCAGCCGTGGTCCTACCCGTTGATGATCGTCGGCGTGGCCGTGGTATGCGTGGGCCTGTACCGGTTGTTCAAGCGTGCCAGATGGTTGTAGGGCGCTTTTTGTAGAGTCGAGCTTGCTCGACTGATGCCTGCCAAAGCAGTCGAGCAAGCTCGACTCTACGAGAGCGCAGAGTCGAGCATGGCTCGACTCTACAGAAGCGGGATCAGGCCACGTAGACGGTCTTGATGTTCATGAACTCATGGATGCCGTGGTCGGCCAGTTCGCGGCCGAAGCCCGACTCCTTGCTGCCGCCGAACGGCAGGCGCGCATCACTCTTGACGATGGCGTTGACGAAGGCCGCGCCGCACTCCATGCGCTGGGCGAAGCGCTCGCCGCGCACCACGTCGGCGGTCCACACGCTGCCGCCCAGGCCGAAGCGGGTGTCGTTGGCCACGCGCAGGGCCTCGGCTTCGTCCTTGACCCGGATCACCGCGGCCACCGGCCCGAACAGTTCCTCGTCGTAGGCCGGCATGCCCGGCCCGACCTGATCGAGCACCGTGGCCGGGTAGCCCGCGTGGGTGCCGGCAATCGGTTCGCCGCCCACCCGCACGCGCGCGCCCTTGGCCACGCTGGCCTGTACCTGCTTGTGCAGTTCATCGCGCAGGTCGGCACGCGCCATCGGCGCCAGCGTGGTGCCACGCTCGTTCGGATCACCGTACTGGCGCTGGCCGGCGGCCTCGACGAAGCGGTCGGTGAAGGCATCGGCCACCGCATCGACCACGATGAAGCGCTTGGCCGCGATGCAGGTCTGCCCGCTGTTGTCGAAGCGCGACTTCACTGCGGCGGCGACGGTCTTGTCCAGGTCAGCATCGTCGAGCACGACGAAGGCATCGCTGCCGCCCAGCTCCATCACCGATTTCTTCAGCTGGCTGCCGGCGTTGGAGGCAATCGAACGCCCTGCCCGCTCGCTGCCGGTCAGGGTCACCGCCTTCACCCGCGCATCGCGCAGCACGTCGGCCGCCTGGTCGTTGTTGATATGCAGCACATCGAACACACCCGCCGGCAGGCCGCCATCACGGCACACCGCCAGGATCAGGTCGGCGCACTGCGGCACGTTGCTGGCGTGCTTGAGCAGGGCGACATTGCCGGCCATGAACGCCGGGGCCAGGAAACGGAACACCTGCCAGATCGGGAAATTCCACGGCATCACCGCGAACACGCAGCCGATCGGCTCATAGCGCACATAGCTGCGCTGCGCCTCGGTGTCGATGATCTGCGGCTTCAGGTAATCGGCAGCGTGGCCGGCATAGAACTCGCAGGCGGCCGCGCATTTGTCGACCTCGGCCAGCGCCTCGGCCTTCAGCTTGCCCATCTCGCCGGTCATCGCCTGCTGCAGGTCGTCGCGGCGTGCGCGCAGCTGGGCGGCGATGCTTTTGAGGATGGCGCCGCGATCCTGCAGCGAGCGCTCGGCCCACGCCGGGAACGCGTCGGCAGCGGCCTGCAGGCGCTGCTCGATGTCGGCCGTGCCGAGCAGTTCATGGCGGTAGGTGACCAGGCCGGTGGCCGGATTGACGATTTCGACGGTCATGGGGGATCTCCATCAGGCAGATCCCCAGTGTGCGCCCGATCCCGTGAGCCGGGTGTTGCCGCCGCATGGCGGCGGCGTGCGGGCCTCAGCCGTTGTCCTGGCGGGCCAGCTGCAGGTCGCGCTGGCGGCGCTTTTCGGCACGCGCGTTGATGTACCAGCCGATCACTGCGGCCACCGACACCGCCGACACCAGCAGGGTTGCCAGCGCGTTGATCTTCGGGCTGATACCCATGCGCACCGAAGCGAACACCTTCATCGGCAACGTGGTCGAGCCCGGGGTGGCGACGAAGCTGGCAACCACCACGTCATCCAGCGACAGGGTGAAGGCCAGCAGCCAGCCCGCCACCAGCGCCGGGGCGATGATCGGCAGGGTGATGCGGCCGAACACCGTCAGCCGGCTGGCGCCGAGATCCATCGCCGCTTCTTCCAGCGAGAGATCCATTTCCTGCAGGCGCGAGGACACCACCACGGTGACGAAGCACAGGGTGAAGGTGACGTGGGCGATCCAGATGGTGGCCAGGCCGCGAGCGGGGAAGCCGGGAATGGCGCCCATCGAGGCCAGCAGGGCCATCAGCGAGAAGCCCAGGATGACATCGGGCATGACCAGTGGCGCGGTGACCAGCGCACCAAACACCTGCTTGCCACGGAAACGGCGGAAGCGGGTCATCACCATCGCCGCCAGCGTGCCCAGCACGGTGGCGGTGCAGGCGGTCCAGAACGCTACGACCAGGCTGGTCCACATCGCATCCATCAGCGCGCGGTCGGCGAACAGGTCGCTGTAGGCACGGGTGGAGAACCCGGCCCAGACCATCGCCAGCCGCGAGCTGTTGAACGAATAGAACATCAACAGCAGGATCGGCAGGTACAGGAAGGCGAAGCCGAGCACCAGCACGCCCAGGCCCAGGCCCTTTGCGCTGCGCGGGCTCATGCCTGCTTCCCTTCCAGCAGGCGCTGCTGGGATCGGTTGAACCAGAGGATGGGCACCAGCAGCAGCAGGATCATCGCCACCGCCATGGCCGAAGCGCCCGGCCAGTTGCGGTTGTTGAAAAACTCGTTCCACAGCTGGCGGCCGACCATCAGCGTTTCCGAGCCACCGAGCATTTCCGGGATCACGAACTCACCCACCGCCGGGATCATCACCAGCATGCAGCCGGCGATGATGCCGGCCTTGGACAACGGCAGGGTGATGCGCAGGAAGGCCTGCCAGGGCTTGGCGCCGAGATCGTAGGCCGCTTCCAGCAGGCGGTTGTCATGCTTGACCAGGTTGGCGTACAGCGGCAGCACCATGAAGGGCAGATAGCAGTAAACGATGCCGATGTAGGCCGCGGTCGGGGTGTCGATCAGCTGCAGCTTGGGCAGGCCCATGCTGGTCATCAGCGATTGCAGGCCGGTGAACTGCAGGAACTGGTCGAGCAGGCCGTTGCGGTCCAGGATCGCCTTCCACGCATACACGCGGATCAGGAACGAGGTCCACGACGGCAGCACCACCAGCATCATCGCTACGTTGCGCGCGGCCGGCGACAGGCGCGCGATGGCATAGGCCATCGGGTAGCCGATCAGCAGGGTGAGAAAGGTGGAGATGGCCGCGATCTTGATCGAGCTGAGGAACGCCTGGGCGTAGATCGAATCGCGGAACAGCGCCAGGTAGTTCTCGAGGTTGAGCTTCAGCGAGAACGCGCCATCGACGTACTGCAGCAGCCAGGTATACGGCGGCGAGCCGACCCGGCTGTGCGAGAAGCTGATCATCAGCACGATCAGGAACGGCACCGCGAAGAACAGCAGCAGCCACAGGTAGGGAATGCCGATGACCGTGGCACGCGTGCCCGGCAGCCAGCGCTTCAGGCCCGCCGCGCTCATGAGGTCAGCACCACGCCGTCGTTGTCACGCCAGTGCACCCACACCTGGTCGCCCCAGGTCAGGCCATCGCTGGCCCAGCGCTGCGAGTTGGCGAAGTTGGCCAGCACCTTGGCACCACTGGGCAGGCGCACGTGGTAGACCGAATGGCTGCCGAAATAGGCGATGTCCTCGATCACGCCCTGCGCCTTGTTGGTCGGCGCGTCCGGCTCGTCCTTGCCGATCATCACTTTTTCCGGGCGCAGCGCGAACGCGACCGGCTGCCCTTCGTAGCAGGTGATGCCGTGGGCGATGTAGACCGGCGCCGGGAACAGCGGCGAGCGCACGGTCACGTACTCGGGAAGGTCTTCGTCGATGACCCCTTCAAACAGATTGACCGAGCCGATGAAGCCGGCAACGAAACGGTTGGCGGGCTGCTCGTAGACCTCATCGGGCTTGCCGACCTGCTGGATCCAGCCGGCATCCATCACCGCGATGCGGGTGGCCATGGTCATGGCCTCTTCCTGGTCGTGGGTGACCATCACGCAGGTCACGCCGGAGGATTCGATGATGCTGACCAGTTCCAGCTGCATCTGCGAGCGCAGCTTCTTGTCCAGCGCGCCCATCGGTTCGTCCAGCAACAGCAGCTTGGGCCCCTTGGCCAGCGACCGTGCCAGCGCCACGCGCTGCTGCTGGCCGCCGGACAGCTGGTGCGGCTTGCGCTTGCCCAGGTGCGCCATCTGCACCAGGTCCAGCATCTCGCCCACGCGACGGCTGATCGCATCCTTGGCCAGGCCATCCTGCTTCAGGCCGAAGGCGATGTTCTGCTCGACCGTCATGTGCGGGAACAGGGCGTAGGACTGGAACATCATGTTGACCGGCCGCTGGTACGGCGGCAGTGCATCCAGGCGCTGGCCATCGAGGGTGATGCTGCCCTTGGTGGGCGTCTCGAAGCCGCCCAGGCAGCGCAGCAGGGTCGATTTGCCGCTGCCCGAGCCACCGAGCAGGGCAAAGATCTCGCCCTTGCGCACGTCCAGGTTGACGTCGTCGACGGCGACGAAGCCGTCGAATTCCTTGCGCAGGTCACGAATGGAAAGATAGCCGGGCACACCGTTCGCATCGACGACGGCGGCTTCCGGCTGGGCTTCAACGGGCATGGGGGCTCCGGGAGCGGGCGGTGGACAGCGGCGGCCATTCTACCGGCCGGGGGGCGCAAATGCGTGCCGACCAACGGTCGGCACCTACCGGGCCGGAGGGCCCGCGGGGGCATGGCCCGGCGGAACGCATCACCGCGCGGCCACCGGCGGGGCGTCCTGCCAGCCCAGGCCCAGGCTCTTCTGCAGGCCCACGTAGCGCACCAGCAGCTGCAGGCGCGCCTGGGCGGCGGCATCCTGCGCCTGCAGGCGCTGGCGCTGCACGTCCAGCAGGTCGATCTGCGAGGTGGCGCCCGCCTGCCGGCGCTGGTTCATCAGCGCCAGCGAGCGGTCCGCCGAGGCTTCGGCACGGACGCTGGCCTGCAGCTGCTGACGGGCGGCACCGAAGCGTGCCAAGGCGGTGTTGGCGTCCTGCAGCGCGGCCAGCACCGTGCCTTCGTAGGCCGCCATCCTCGCCTCGTTGCCGGCCCGGGCCTGGGCCACGCGCGCCTTGTTCACCCCGAAATCGAACAGCGACCAGCGCAGGAAGGGGGCGACGATGGTGGCCGCCGAATCCGGCCCCAGATCGGACACCGATGTGGCCCCGGCACCGATGGTGCCCAGCAGGGTCACCTGCGGGAAGTAGGCTGAAATCGCCTGGCCGATCTGCGCCGACGAGGCTGCCAGCTCGCGCTCGGCCTTGCGTACATCCGGGCGGCGCTGGATCAGCGCACCGGCATCATCCACCGGCACGCTGGCCGGCAGCACCGGCAGCGCCTGGTCCGCGGCCAGCCGCGCATCCAGCGCGCCCGGCTCGCGGCCGACCATCAGGGCCAGCACATCGCGGGCCTCATCCGCCTGCGCCTGCAGCGGTGGCAGCGCGGCCTGCTGCTGTTGCAGCTGGGCCTGCGCGCGCTCGACCTGCAGGTCCGAATCGGCCCCGCGCTGGCGGCGCTGGCGGGTCAGCTGCAGGCTGTCATCGGCCGCGCGCAGGTTGTCCTCTGCCAGCGCGATGCGCTCGCGGCTGCTGCGGTAGCCCAGGTAGACCTGCGCCAGCTCGGCCGCCAACTGCACCTGCGCATCGGCCAGCGCCGCCGCATTGGCCTCGGCTTCGGCGGCGGCCTGTTCGGCCGCGCGGCGACGGCGGCCGAACAGATCCAGCTCCCAGCTGGCATCGAAGCCGGCCACGTACAGCTCGGTATCCAGATCGATATCGGCAAACTGCTGGCGCAGCTGCGCCGCCTCCTGCGGGCGACCGTTGGCCTCGGCCACGCCCGCGATGTTCTCGCCGAGGCCACGCACGCTGCTTTCCAGGGAATCAGGCGCCTTGACGTTGGCATAGCCCGCAGCCGCGCCCACGCTGGGCAGCTGCTCGGCGCGGCGCTGGCGTTGCAGCGCGCGCGAGGCCAGCAGCTTGGCCTGCGCCGCGCGCAGGTTGGGACTGTTTCGCAGCGCCTCGTCCACCAGCTGGTCCAGCAGCGGATCGTTGAGCGCGCGCCACCACTGGCTGGGTGGGGTCGCGGGCTGCACGCCGGCCTGCGCCGCGCGCGGCAGCCGGGCCTGCGAGGTGGCCCCGGTGGCCACCTCCGGCTTCACGTAATCCGGCCCGAGCATGCAGCCGGCCAACAGCAGTGGCAGCGTGGCCGGCCACAGCCGGTGCGGGCGAAGGGAAGCGGTGAGCGTCGTCGAAGTCATCAGTGCATCGCCAATGGAACGCCCTTGGGCAGGGGCTTGAGCAGGAAGACCAGCGGCAGGGTCGCCACCACGATCAGGCCGAAGATCCAGAACAGGTCGTTGTAGGCCATCACCATTGCCTGCAGCTGCACGGTCTGCGCCAGCACCGCCATTGCCTGCGTCGCGTCACCCAGCTGCTGGCCATAGGCGTGCAGCGCATCCTGGGCGACGGTCGAGTTGGCGGTGACGCTGCTGCCGATCGCATCGATGTGCAGGGTGGCGCGGCGTTCCTGGAAGGTGGAGATGATGGCCAGCCCGATCGAGCCGCCGAGGTTGCGCGCGGCGTTGAACAGGCCCGAGGCATCGCTGGTGTATTCGCGCGGCACCGAGGTGATGGCGGCCTGGTTCAGGGCCATCATCGCCAGCGCCAGGCCGCAGCCCTGCAGCAGCTGGCCGATGACGAAGTGCGGGCCGATGCTGTCCGGCGTCAGCCCCAGATTGACGAAGCAGGCCGCAGCGAAGCACAGCATGCCGCCGAACACCATGATGCGCACGTCCACCGTTTCCAGCATCTTCGGCATCAACGGCATCAGCAGGATCGTTGGCAGGCCTGCCAGCAGCAGCACGTAGCCGGCCTGCTCGGTGTTGTAGCCGGCGATGATCGCCAGGAACTGCGGGATCATGTACATGACCCCGAACAGGATCATGCCCACCGCCATCACCATCACGAACACCGCGCCGAAACTGCGCTGGAACAGGATGTTGAGGCGGATGACCGGCGCCTTGCTGGTGAACTGCGAAAGCGCCAGCAGGGCGAAACCCAGCAGCGAGACGAGGCTGAGCACCACGATCATGGTCGATTCGAACCAGCGCTCGCGCTGGCCGTCTTCCAGCACCACGGTGAGCGCGGACAGCCCGGCGGTCATGCCGAGGATGCCCAGCCAGTCGGCGCGCAGCAGCCCGCCCCAGTTCGATTTCTCATGCGGCAGGCCGAGCAGCAGCAGGGCGACCAGGCCGGCGCAGATCGGCACGTTGATGAAAAACGCGTAGTGCCAGCTGACGTTCTCGGTCAGCCAGCCGCCCAGCAGCGGGCCGATCACCGGGCCGAGGATGACGGTCATGCCGAACAGCGCGGTGCCCAGCGGCTGCTGCTTCGGTGGCAGCCGCGTGCCGACGATGGTCAGCGCCGTGGGGATCAGCGCACCACCGGCAAAGCCCTGCCCTACCCGGCCAGCGATCATCATCGGCAGCGAATCGGCCAGGCCGCACATCACCGAAAACGCGGTGAACAGCGTGGCGCAGATCAGCAGGAAGGTGCGCAGGCCCAGCGTGCGCACGAACCAGCCGGTCAGCGGAATCATCACGATTTCCGAGACCAGGAAGGCGGTGGAGATCCAGGTGCCCTCGGTGCCGCTGGCGCCGACTTCGCCCTGGATGGTGGGCAACGCCGCGTTGACGATGGAGATATCCAGCGTGGCCATGAACGAGCCGATGGTGCCGGCCGCCACGGCCAGCCACGCACCGGCATCGGCCTTGCCTCCGGCGGCGGGCGCTGCGGGGGCGGTGGTGGCGTTCATCGCGCCGGTGCGGCCGTGGCCTCGGCCTCGTCGCGGGTGCGCTGGCGTGCGTCCTTGGCATTGCGCGTATCGACCGTCACTTCCACCGACATGCCCGGCACCAGTACCTTGCGCGCCTCGGCTCCGGCATCGACACGGATGCGCACCGGCACGCGCTGCACGACCTTGGTGAAGTTGCCGGTGGCGTTCTGCGGCGGCAGCAGCGCGAACTGCGAGCCGGTGCCCGGCGAGATGCTTTCCACCGTGCCGTGCAGGGTGGTGCCCGGCAGCGCATCGACCTTGATCTCGGCGGGCTGTCCGGCGCGCATCAATCCCACCTGGGTTTCCTTGAAATTCGCGCTGAGGTACAGCGATTCGACCGGCACGATGGTCATAGTGCGGGTGCCGGCAGCGACGAACTGGCCCACCTGCACGGTCTTGTTGCCGACGCGCCCGTCGATGTGCGCGCGCAGCTCGGTGTCCTCGAAGGCGACCCGTGCCTGCGCGGCATCAGCCTGCGCCTGCTTGAGCCCGGCCTGGGCCTGTTCCAGCTGTGCCTGGCTGGCCTCGATCTGGCTCTGCGCGCCCTGGATCTGTGCCTTGGCTGCTTCGTACTGGGCCTGCGCGCGTTCGACGTCGTGGCGCAGGCTTTCCACGTGTTCGTGGGTGTCGGCGCCACTGGCGGCCAGCGGGGTGAAGCGGGCCAGCTCGGCCTTGCCGAAACGCAGCGAGGCCGTGGCAGCGGTGAGCTGGGTGCGTGCCTGCAGCAGGCTGGACTGCTGGCCCTGCACGCCGGCGGCAGCGGCGGCGATATCGGCTTCGCGCACGGCGATCACCGCCTCGGCCTGGTCCAGGGTGGCGCGGTAAGTGCGCGGGTCGATGCGCAGCAGCGGTTCGCCGGCCTTGACCCACTGGTTGTCCTGCACCAGCACTTCGGTGACGTAGCCGTTGATGCGCGGGGCGACGGCGACGGCGTCGGCCTGCAGGTAGGCGTTGTTGGTGTCCTGCAGGTATCGGCCGACCAGCAGGTGGTAGACGAGCCAGGCGACCAGCGCGATGACCACGACGATGCCGATGAGGGCCAGGGTCCAGCGGACCTTGGGGTTCTTCAGCGGCGAAGACTTGTCCTCTTTGGTGGAGGCGTCTTCGTCGGTGGGGGCGTCGGTGCGCTGGGGGTGGTCGGTCATTGTCTCGTCGTGGCGGTGGTCGGTGCCATACGGGACGGTAGGGGAAGGGGTGCGGAGGTGAGGTGAAAGCGTTTGTCGCGTGCCGGTGATTAGTTCCCGGTTGGCAGGGTGCAGAGCAGAGGCAAAGGCAAAAAAAAACGGAGGCCGTTGGCCTCCGTTTTTCTGCTTGGTGGAGGCCGACCGTTGGTCGGCCCTACCAGAAAGCGTGCCGACCAACGGTCGGCACCTACTTGCCGGTCTTCACTTCGGTCCACAGGCGGGTGTAGAGCTTGTCGGTTTCCGGGGTGTTGATCGAGTAGGTGAACATCTTCTCGGCGACGTCGGCCGGCGGGTAGATGGTCGGGTCGGTTCGGATGGCTTCGTCCACCAGCGGGGTCGCGGTCGGCACCGGGTTGGCGTAGTGGATGAAATTGGTGTTGGCCGCGGCGACCTTCGGTTCCAGCAGGTAGTTGATGAACTTGTAGGCCGCTTCCGGGTGCTTGGCGTCCTTCGGGATCGCCAGCATGTCGAACCACTGCGGTGCGCCTTCCTTCGGGATCGAGTAGGCCACGTGCACGCCGTTGCTGGCTTCCTCGGCGCGGTCGCGGGCCTGGATGATGTCACCCGACCAGCCCACCACCAGGCAGGTGCCGCCGTTGGCCAGCGAACCCACGTACTGCGAGGAGTGGAAGTTCTGCACGTACGGACGGATCGACTTCAGCAGGTCGGCGGCCTTCTGCAGCTCGGCCGGGTCGCCGCTGTGCGGGTCCAGGCCCAGGTAATGCAGGGCGATCGGGATCATGTCCGCCGGCGTGTCCAGGATGGTCACGCCACAGTCCTTCATCTTGCTGATGTTTTCCGGCTTGAAGATCAGGTCCCAGCTGTTGGCGATGTCGGCGCTGCCGCCGAAACGCTCCTTCAGCATGTCCACGTTGTAGCCGATGCCGGTGGTGCCGATCATGTACGGCACGCCGTACTTGTTGTCCGGGTCCTGGGTGGCGATGCGCTTCATCACCGACGGGTCCAGGTTGGCCAGGTTCGGGATCTTGCTCTTGTCCAGCGGCAGGAACACGCCGGCCTGGATCTGGCGGCCGAAGAAGTTCAGCGTCGGCACCACCACGTCGTAGCCGCTGTTGCCGGCCAGCAGCTTGGTCTCGACCATCTCGTCGCTGTCGAACACGTCGTAGGTCACCTTGATCCCGCTCTCCTTCTCGAAGGTCGGGATGGTGTCCTCGGCAATGTAATCGCTGTAGTTGTAGACGTTCAGGACCTGGCTGTCCTGCGCGCCACCGTTGCCACCGCCACAGGCGGCAAGCATGGCGGAGGCCAGGCCGAGCGTGAGGATACGCAGCTTCATCGGGTGCTCCAGAATGCGGAATGGGGGGAGGCCGGCGGGGCCGGCGACGGGTGCCAGCCTACCCCCCGGCGGCTCATTCATCAATTGCAGCCCTTCACACGTTCAACAGCAGGAACTCGCGCTCCCAGGAGCTGATGACGCGGAAGAAAGTCTCGTATTCCTTGCGCTTGACCGAGATATAGGCCCGGCAGAAACGTTCGCCCAGCAGGGCCTGCAGTTCGGCGCACTGTTCCAGCCCGTCCAGCGCCTCGCCCAGCGAGCGCGGCAGGTTGTAGCCCAGCTCCTTGGCGCTGCCGGTCACCGGGGCGTCCGGGGCCAGCCGCTCGCGGATGCCAAGCAGGCCGCAGGCCAGGGTCGCGGCCATCGCCAGGTAGGGGTTGGCATCGGAGCCGGCGAAGCGGCTTTCCACCCGCATGTTCTCCGGCGTGTCCAGCGGCACGCGCAGGCCACAGGTGCGGTTGTCGTAGCCCCAGTGCACGTTGCTCGGCGAGACCTCGCCGAACACCAGGCGCCGGTAGGAATTGACGTTCGGCGCGAAGAAGGCCATCGCCTGCGGCACGTACTTCTGCAGGCCGCCCAGGTAATGGCCGAACACCGGGCTGAACTCGCCCTCACCATGGGTCTCGCCGGTGAACACGTTGCTGCCGTCGCTCAACCGCACCAGGCTCTGGTGGATGTGCATGGCGCTGCCCGGCTCGTTCTCCATCGGCTTGGCCAGGAAGGTGGCGTACACGCCGTGGCGCATCGCCGCCTCGCGCATGGTGCGCTTGAACAGGAACACCTGGTCGGCCAGGTCCATCGCATCGGCGTGGGTGAAGTTCACTTCCAGCTGCGCCGCGCCCGACTCGTGGATCAGCGTGTCCACGTCAAGCTTCATCGCATCGGCGTAGTCGTACATCAGGTCGAGGATGGGATCGAACTCGTTGACCGCATCGATCGAATACGACTGCCGCGCCGTCTCCGGGCGCCCGGAACGACCGGCCGGCGGCAGCAGCGGGAAATCCGGGTCGGTGTTCTTCTGTACCAGGAAGAATTCCAGCTCCGGCGCCACCACCGGGCGCAGGCCCAGTTCGGCGTACGCGGCCAGCACCCGGCGCAGGACGTTGCGCGGGGCCAGCTCATGCGGCTCGCCGGTCTTGGTGTAGCAGTCATGGATGACCTGCGCGGTGGCATCAGCCGCCCACGGCACCATGCGCACCGTGTCCGGGTCGGGCCGCAGCATCATGTCCGAGTCCGACGGCGAGGTCAGGTCGTAGTAATCGTCGGGGAATTCACCGGTGACCGTAGTGGCGAAGATGCCTTCGGGCAGGCGCGTGCCGTAGTCGTGCGAGAACTTGTCGGCGGGGATGATCTTGCCGCGCGCGTTGCCGGTGATGTCCGGCACCAGGCATTCGACCTCGGTAATGCGCCGCTCCTTCAGCCAGCGCAGCAGGCTGCTTTCCTGCGGTGCGGGGGGCGTGGCCGTCTTGCGCGGGCGAGGTCGGGAACTCATCGGGAATCCAGTCGGTTCTGTTGGTACTGCCGGCAAGCTTGGCCGAAAGCACGGAAAATAGCGTGATAGAACGGCGCCTGCATGACACGCCACTCCGGGTGCCACTGTACGCCGAGCACGAAGCAATGGTCGCTGCTGCGTGCAGCTTCAACGAGGCCATCATCGGCCCACGCCTCCACCTGCAGGCCATCGGCCAGCCGCGCGATGCCCTGCCCATGCACGGAATTGACCTGTGCCCGCTCGCTGCCCTGCCACTGTGCGAGCCAGCCACCCCGGGCCAGGCTGACGGCGTGCGCCGGGCCATACTGCACCTCGACCGGCGCCTGCGGGTCCTCGCGATGGTCGGACAGGCCGGGTACTGCATGTACCTGCGGATGCAGGCTGCCGCCCAGTGCCACGTTCAATTCCTGGAAACCGCGACAGATCGCCAGCACCGGCAGATCCCGCGCCAGCGCGGCCTGCAGCAGGGCAAAGGCGTTGCCATCGCGCGCGGGGTCGTGCAGGTTGCCCGGCCAGCTGCGGCCGCCCTCATAGTGCTGCGGTTCGATATTGCTGACCGCCCCGGTCAACAGCAGGCCATCCAGCCCCTGCAGCCAGTCGTCGGCCGGCAGCGGTGGCTGCAGGCTGGGCAGCACCAGCGGAGTGACCGCCGCCGCATCGACCAGCGCGCGCACGTACTTTTCCCCAGCCACCGCGAAACGGTGATGGCCGAGCACGGTGCTGTCGGTGGGCAGGCCCACCCAGGGCAGGCGGCGCATGGGGAAACTCCTTGGCGGGGAGCCAAAATACCCGTCGGCGCGCGCAGGCGGCAAGTCGTCGCCGTCACACCCCAGCGCGCGCGTATCGGCCAGACTATACGGGTGAACAGTGATCGCCCTCCCCCGCCCTGTCCCTGCATCGCGCGCCCGCGAGGCCTGCCGTGAGCGCGGATTTCCCGCCCAGCTGGTACGCCAGCAGCCTGCCCGAGCCGGCCGCGCTGCCGCCGTTGCGGGGAGACGTGCAGGCCGACGTGGCCGTGCTCGGCGCCGGTTACACCGGCCTGACCGCCGCACTGGAGCTGGCCCAGCGCGGCTACCGCGTGATGCTGCTGGAAGCCCAGCGCATCGGCTGGGGAGCGTCGGGACGCAACGGCGGCCAGGCGCTGGTGGGCTACGGCTGCGAGGTGGATGAGCTGGAACGCCAGCTCGGCCGCGACGACGCCCGCCACCTGTTCGACTGGTCGCGCGAGGCGGTGCAGTCGATGCGCCAGCGCATCGCGCGGCACGGCATCGACTGCCACTGGGTGGAAGGCCATGCCAGCGTGGCGATCCGCGCGCGCCACGAACGCGACCTGCGCGCCGGCTGCGAACACCTGCAGCGCCACTACGATTACCCCATGCAATGGTGGGAGCGCGACGTCCTGCACGCCCAGCTGGACAGCCCGCGTTACCGCGCCGCGATGTTCGACCCGCTCAGCGCGCACCTGCATCCACTGGCCTACGCCCGCGGCCTGGCCGATGC
This sequence comes from Stenotrophomonas sp. PFBMAA-4, assembly GCF_030053215.1. Taxonomy (NCBI): domain Bacteria; kingdom Pseudomonadati; phylum Pseudomonadota; class Gammaproteobacteria; order Lysobacterales; family Lysobacteraceae; genus Stenotrophomonas; species Stenotrophomonas sp. PFBMAA-4. Next base: position 24,561 of record NZ_JASGBW010000031.1, read on the forward strand.
CGCCCGCGCGGCCGGCGTGGCCATCCACGAACACTCACCGGTCACCCGCGTGCAGCGCGGCGCGCAGGCCACCCTGCATACCGCGCAGGGCAGCGTACGTGCCGCGCACCTGGTGGTGGCTGGCAACGCCTTGCTGCAGGGGCTGCTGCCGGAACTGGAGTGCCGCGTCATGCCGGTCGGCACCTACATCGGCGCCAGCGTGCCGCTGGGCGCCGAGCGCGCGCGGCAGCTGATCCGCAACGACATGGCGGTGGCCGACACCGCCTGGGCCCTGGATTACTTCCGCCTCAGCCATGACCACCGCCTGCTGTTCGGTGGCCGTGCCAGCTATTCGGCGTTGCCGCCGCCGGGGCTGCGCGGGGTGATGCAGCGGCGCATGCACGAGGTCTTCCCGCAGCTGGCCGACGTGGCCCTCGAGCAGGTCTGGGGCGGCTATGTGGACATCACCCGCAACCGTGCGCCGCACTGGGGCCGGCTGGACGGCAATCTTTATTTTGCCCAGGGTTTCTCCGGGCACGGCGTGGCCGCCGCCGGCCTGGCGGGCGAAGTGATCGCTGCCGCCATCGACAGCCAGAGCGCACGCCTGGATGTGTTCCAGCGCCTGCAGCACGCGCCGTTCCCGGGCGGCCGGCTGCTGCGCATGCCGCTGCTGGTGGCGGCGATGTCCTGGTACAAGCTGCGCGACGCACTGTGGTAGCACGGCCGGCGCCGGATTATCCCGGCACACGCACCAATCAGAACGACCTCATTATCAAAGGGCTGCCGCGTTCCCGCTGCAGGGTGACTTAGGTAAATCACACCATTGGTGTGATGACTTTCTCACTTGTGGAATTCAGGCGTGCGGCGATTGCATATTCGGACGCCTGCCGATACCGTCGGTCCAACCGGGGCCCGCGGCGAATGGAAGCTGACAGGGTACGTAGACAGGAAGGGGAAGTACGATTGAACTGGTGGAATGAAGGCCTGCAGTTGAAGTTGCGCATCCATCCGGCAGGTCTTGCCCTGGCTGCGCTGTACGCGATTGCGTGCTGGGGCGCACGGCAGCTGTCGTTTGACCAGTTCTACCTGCCCGCCGGCATCCGGGTTGCCGCCCTGCTCCTGTGTCCACCGCGACTGTGGCCTTATCTGCTGCTGGGCGAATACGCCTACTTCGCCCAGATCCGTTATCCGCTGATCGAGAAATACGGCATTGCCTGGGTCATCCTGGCCTCTACGCTGCTGATGCCCGCGGTGATGCTGATCGTCCATCGATCGAAACAGCTGATGTCGCGATCGACCAACGCCGGGCTGCTGGTCATCGCCGCCGCCGCGTCGGTCGTGGTCACACTGACCAACCTCGGGCTCTCCCATGCGCTGTGGCCATCAGCTCCCAGCGACACACTGACAGCGTTTCTCACCCGCGCCGGACGCTTCACGACCGGTGATTTCCTGGGCATCCTCACCGTCGCACCGCTGGCGCTGGTCTGGGCGGCAAGGCACGCCGAGCCGACGTTGAAGCGTGAGTACCTTGGCACCACGACCCTGGCGGTTGTATCGATGATCGTGCTGGGAATCATGGCCGCCTGGATGCCGGATGAGTCGGCAGCGGCCCGCACATCCATACAACTGCTGCTTGCCCTGCCGGCCGTCGTCCTGACCGGCCTGCACGGCTGGAAAGGTGCAGCCGTCGGCGTGCCACTGCTCAATCTGATGATCGGCCTGAGCATGCCCAAGCCCTACCCTGCCACGTTTGACGCGACGGTCCTTGCCACCCAGCAGGTCATGGCCATTACCGGCATTGCGTTGCTGCTGCTGGGCGCACGCATTTCCCAGTACCACCGCCGCTATCGCCAGCGTGAGTCCAGCGAGAAAAAGGCGATCTCGCTTGCCCGCAGCTCCCACGTCGCCAGTGAAATGGAACTGCGCGAACGTGCGATCAGCCTGCGCAGGCTCGGCGATGGCATCGATCTTTCACTGACGGAAGTCGTGAACTGGCTGACGTCGCAAGGCCACCAGTCCATTGCCAACAGCCTGCTGCACACCGCCACGGTGCACTCGCGCCTGTTCCGCGAACAGGCAAGCATGGTCTACCCGACGGCACTCGAGCAGCTCGGCCTGTATGTCGCCCTGCAGGCCGGTGGCGTGCGGGCTGCATGGAACGGAACGCATCGGGTGGTTGACCCGCGCTTGAGTGGTGATCCCTGCAACCTGAGCCTCGACCTGCAACTCCTGGCCTACCGCACGCTCATCGACGCCGTTTCACTGATGCTCAAGCACGAGACGGGCCAGATCGTCGTCCGTACGCGCTGTGTCCGTGGCCGTGGGCAGCGCGGCATCGTCATGACCGTCGCGCTGCTGGACCCGCACCGCGCCCTTTCCTCCGACACGGGCGAATTGGCTGCAGACCGGCTGGCCGGACGCATGCTGGCATTCGGCGGAACGGTCCGAACGCGTCACAACCGCATCAGGATGCTGCTGGTCGAGCCAAGCAGCGAACGATCATCCGTGCCCGGCCACGGACCTGCCGGGCTGCAGTCTGCATCGCCGTCCGCATGGAGCCAGACCCGCGCGTAGTCGCAGGCCGGAAGCCAGCAGGTGCCGAAGCAGCCTGCTGGCCCGTGGCTTACGGCGTTTCCACCGACCACAGCGCGTCCACACCGGCGCCGTAGCGGACGAGCGTGAAATCGCTGCCGCGGTACACCACCGTTCGCACCGCACCGCCCGGCAAGGGCAGCTCGCGGCCCGGCAGGGACACCCGCGCCAGGCTTTCACCGGCGGGAAGAACCCAGAATTCATCCCCGGCATTGCCGATGATCAACTCCACGCGGCCCGCCAGATCATTCACCTGGAAATAGCTGATGCCGTCGCGCTGGAAGCCATAGAGCAACCAGTTGGTGTCCTGGCTCAGGTTGACCGCAACGGGATTGGCCTGGCCAAGACCGCGCTTTGCCAACCGGATGCCATGGTCATCCGACTGAGCGGACGCTACCACGGGAAGGACTGCCAGCAGCGCCAGAACAAGCGCCCGAACGTATGAGATTCGCACATCCACCTCCTCATCTGGGACAGCAGGATCGCTGTCCGGAAAATGTAAATTGATTCCCTCCAGGGTGCCGCAGGAGGGCCCGCATTCGTGCATGCGACAGACACCCGCTCGATACTATAAGTCAGCCCCTGCTGCCGGCAGATCACATCCTCGGGCTAAAGTTTCTTCCGCAACCGCCGCTACCCATCCCGAGCGCCCCTCCCTCACGTGAGCCTCCGCACCATGCCCGTCCTCCCGCAGGTCGTTGTCGATGGCGACCTGGCCGACCCCCTTCCGCAGCGGATCCTGCTGGTGGAGAACTCACGCGCGTTCACTGGAATGCTGCGCGAAGCCATTGAACAGCGCCTGGAACTGCCGGTGGTGGTGGCCTCCACCCTGGCCGAAGCGGGCCGACTGCTGAGCGACGAAGGCGGCTGGTTCCTGGTCCTGACCGGGCTGGTGCTGGCCGACGGTGACCGCGATGCGGTCGTCGAGTTCTTCCTCAAGCGCGACCTGCCCACCGTGGTGGTCAGCAGCGTGTATGACGAAGACCTGCGCAAGCGCGTGCTGCAGCAGCAGATCATCGATTACGTGCTGAAGAACACGCCCGGCAGCGTCGACTACCTGGTGTGGCTGGTGCAGCGGCTCGAACGCAACCGTCGCATCGCCGCGCTGGTGGTGGATGATTCACCGTCGGCCCGCGGCTACGCCGCCGCACTGCTGCGCATGTACGGCCATGAAGTGTTCGAGGCCGCCGATGGCGCCGAAGGCCTTGCGGCCATCGAGGCACACCCGGCGATCCGCCTGGCGGTGGTCGACCAGGAAATGCCGGGCATGCAGGGCGTGGAATTCACCCGCCGCCTGCGTACCCTGCGTTCGCGCGACAAGGTGGCGGTGATCGGCATATCCGGCAACACTGACGCCTCGCTGATCCCGCGCTTCCTGAAGAACGGCGCCAACGATTTCCTGCGGAAACCTTTTTCGCGCGAGGAGTTCTTCTGCCGCGTGTCGCAGAACGTCGACCAGCTGGAGCTGATCGGCACCCTGCAGGACCTGGCCACCCGCGATTTCCTCACCGGCCTGCCCAACCGCCGCTGCTTCCTGGAACAGAGCCAGCGCCAGCTGCCGCAGCTGCAGCTGCATGGCCAGTGCGTGGCGGTGGCGATGATCGATATCGACCACTTCAAGCACATCAACGACACCCATGGCCATGAGGCCGGCGACGATGCGCTGCGCGCAGTGGCACGTGCAGTGGGCGACCACGCACGCAGCCAGGACCTGATCGCACGCTTCGGCGGCGAAGAGTTCTGCCTGCTGGTGCCGGAGATGGAGCAGGATGAAGCCATCGTCTACTTCGAGGAACTGCGCCAGCGCATCGCCGCGCTGGAAGTGGACATCGGCACCGCCACCCTGCGCATGACCGTCAGCATCGGCCTGTGCTGCCTGCGCCCGCAGCGCGATGCGCTGCACCGGCTCATCTCCGAAGCCGACCGCCAGCTCTACCTGGCCAAGGCCGCCGGCCGCAACCGGGTCAGCTGCACCACCGTGGCCAGCCCGCTGCGCCCACGCGAAGCGGCGATGGCCGGCGCGCTTTGATCCAGATCAACGCCGCCTGAGCGCGGCCGCCCTACAGTCGGCCCCGACATGAAAATGAAGGGGAGCCGGGGATGGCACTACTGGTATGGCAGGACGATCTGAACATCGGCATCGATGTGATCGATCAGCAACATCGGCGCATCGTGGAGATGCTCAACCATCTGCACGTGGCGCAGGCCGGGCTGCAGACGGCAGTGGTGGCCGAGGTGATCGACGAAGTGGTGGACTACACCATGTCCCACTTCGCGTTCGAGGAAGAGTTGATGGAGGAAGCGGGCTACCCGTTCTGTGCCGCGCACAAGCGCGTGCATGAGATCTTCATCAAGCGCGTGGCCGAGTACCGGCTGCGCTTCAAGGCGGGCGAGGACATCACCGACGAGCTGCGCACGATGCTCTCGCGCTGGCTGTTCAACCATATCCGCGGCGATGACCAGGCCTACGCCGAGCAGGTCAAGGCGCACCTGAACCAGTTCGCACGCGAGCACCAGAGCGGCGGCTGGCTGGGCCGCACGCTCAAGCGTGTCTTTGGTTGAGCTGGGCGCGCCGCTGCAGTGCCAGCAGCGCGCACAACGTGGCCACCGCGGTCAGGCACAGGTAGTAGCCAACCGCGACCAGGCCGAAGCGTTCGGCCAGCCACGTGGCCAGGTAAGGCGCCGGGGCCGCACCCAGGATGCCGGCCAGATTGAACGACAGTGAGGCGCCGGTGTAGCGCACTTCCACCGGGTAGATCTCGGCCAGGAAGGTGCCGCACGGGCCGTAGGTCAGGCCCATCAGGAACAGGCCCAGGCACAGGAAAGTGAACACCAGCCACGGGCTGTGCGCCTGGAACAGCGGCGCGAACAGCACGCCGAAGCCGAGGATCAGCAGGCTGGCGAACACCATCGTGCGGCGCGTGCCCCAGCGGTCGCCGTAGCGCGCCGACAGCGGGATGCCCGCCGCGAAGAACAGCATCGCGCCCATCTGCATCAGCAGGAACTGCTCGCGGCTGTAGCCCAGCACTGCCGTACCGTGGCCCAGGCTGAACACCGTCATCAGGTAGAACAGCACGAAGGTGGCGAACGCACCCAGCGTGCCCAGCAGCATGGGCAGCCAGTGGTCACGCAGCACCGTCCACATCGGCAACCGCACCGGTGCCTTGCGCTCCAGCGCCTGCTGGAAATCGGGGGTCTCGTGGATGTTCAGGCGCACCCACAGGCCCAGGCCGACCAGCAGCGCGCTGGCCACGAACGGAATGCGCCAGCCCCACTGCAGGAAATCCTGCTGGCCCAGGCAGCGGCCCAGCAGCAGGAAGATGCCGGCCGACAGCAGGAACCCCAACGGCGCGCCCAGCTGCGGGAACATGCCGTACCAGGCGCGCTTGCCCGGCGGCGCGTTCTCGGTGGCCAGCAGCACCGCCCCACCCCATTCCCCGCCCAGGCCGAGCCCCTGGCCGAAGCGGCACAGTGCCAGCAATGCCGGCGCCCACAGCCCGATCTGCGCGTGCGTGGGCAGCAGGCCGATGGCCACGGTGGACAGCCCCATGGTCAGCAGCGCCGCCACCAGCGTGGCCTTGCGGCCGATGCGGTCACCGAAGTGGCCGAATACCGCCGAGCCCACCGGGCGCGCGATGAAGGCCACCGCGAACGTCGCCAACGATTGCAGCAGGGCCGCCTTGTCGCTGCTTTCCGGGAAGAACAGGTGCGGGAACACCAGCACCGCCGCGGTGGCGTAGATGTAGAAATCGAAGAACTCGATGGTGGTGCCGATGAGGCTGGCCAGCAGGACACGGCTGGGGGAATTCACGGGCGGCGCGGCAGCGGTGATCGAGGACATCGGCAAGGCGTGGAAGGTGGATCGACCGATTCTGCCACGCGCGGGCGGCCGGACGGGACGATGGTTACAGGCGACACCGATGCCAACGGAATTTTTCCGTGCAGTGGTTACGCTGCGCCACCGGTCCCTGCATGGATGCTTGCCGATGGCCCCTGTGGTTGCGTTGCGCTGGTCCGACTCACCGCAGCTGCCGCGAACGGTGGCCTGCCTGTTCGTGGTGCTGCTGCATGCCCTGCTGGGCGCGTGGCTGTGGCAGGGTAGCCATCCCGGCACGGTGCCCGGCGATGATGAACGGATCAGCCTGCGTTGGCTGCCGGCATTGCCGCAACCAATCCCGCCCCGCGACGTGCCCGCCGAGGTATCGGCGGCACCGACGCCTGCCCGCCCCGCGCGGCGGCTCGCGCCTGTACCGCTGCCGCCGGCAGATGTGGAAAGCGACAGCACGCCGACACAGGCACATCTCATGCTGGGCCTGCCGGCTGGCAGCATCGATGGCGGCGATGGCATCACGGCGGCGGGCGTGGCGCCACGCCTGACCGGCCGCCGCGAAGTGCACCCGGCCTTTGCGCCGCGACGGAACTACTTCCGCATCCGCAGGACGATGTCGCCCGAACAGATCGTGCACGGCGTGGCACAGCTGCTGGGCCTGTGGCCGCCGGGGTATATCGTCGACCCGTGCCAGCTGGGGAAGCAGGACATTGACTATTTCCAGGGTGCGGTGGAGGAGATGGACCGGCAGGCGCTGCGTGATGCGGTGCTGGTGGTGAGCGCGCGGTGCCCGTAGAGTCGAGCTTGCTCGACTGCCTTTCGAGCAGCGCAGCCGAGCATGGCTCGGCTCTACAGAAGATCGAACAGCAGCCGAGTATGGCTCGGCTCTACAGAAGATCGAACAGCAGCCGAGCATGGCTCGGCTCTACAGAAGACCGAAGCGCAGCCGAGCATGGCTATGCCGGTCGTCCTGACCGGCACCCTTCGGGCCGTCGCCATGGGCGACGTTGGCAGCGGCTCCTGCCGCTGCCTTCGGCTCTACAGGAAGCCGGTAGCGCCGGGCCATGCCCGGCGGCGCGACGCTACAACTGGATCCAGGTCGCCTTGATCTCGCTGTACTTGTCGAACGCGTGCAGCGATTTGTCGCGGCCATTGCCCGACTGCTTGTAGCCATCAAACGGCGCAGTCATGTCACCGCCATCCCAGCCGTTCACCCACACGCTGCCCGCGCGCAGCTGCCGCGATACGCGGTGCGCGCGGCCCAGGTCGCGCGTCCACAGGCCGGCCGCCAGCCCGTATCGGCTGTCGTTGGCCAGCCGCACCGCCTCGGCTTCACTGTCAAACCCAAGCACCGCCAGCACGGGTCCGAACACTTCTTCGCGGGCCAGCGCCTGCTCCGGCCGCACCTGGTCGAACACGGTGGGCTGCACATAACAGCCGCCGGCTTCCACCTCGGCGCGCTGCCCGCCCAGCAGCAGGCGTGCACCGTCGCCTTCGGCGCGGGCAATATCGGCCAGCACCTTGTCCATGTGCGCGGCATCGACCAGCGCCCCCATCGGCGCATCGGCATCCAGCGGATGGCGCGGTTGCATGCGCCGGCCATAGGCCACCACCTGGTGTACGAAATCGTCACGGATCGAACGCTCCACCAGCAGCCGCGAACCGGCCGTGCAGACCTCGCCCTGGTTGAAGAAGATGCCCTGCGCCACGCCCTTGGCCGCCGCATCCAGGTCCGGCGCATCGGCAAACACCAGGTGCGGGCTCTTGCCGCCGCACTCCAGCCACACCCGCTTCAGGTTGGAACGGCCGGCGTACTGCAGCAGCTTCGCGCCGGTGGCGGTCGAGCCGGTGAAGGCCAGCACGTCCACGTCCATGTGCAGCGCCAGCGGCTCGCCCACGAACACGCCCTGCCCGGGCAGCACGTTGAGCACGCCGTCGGGCAACCCGGCTTCGGCGGCCAGTGCCGCCAGCCGCAGCGCGCTCAGCGGTGAGCGCTCCGATGGCTTGAGCACCACCGAATTGCCCATCGCCAGCGCCGGCGCGATTTTCCAGCAGGCCATCAGCAGCGGGAAATTCCACGGCACGATGGCCGCCACCACGCCGGCCGGCTCGCGACTGACCAGGCCCAGTTCGTGCGGGCCGGTCGGCGCGATATCGCCATACAGCTTGTCCACTGCCTCGGCGGTCCAGCGCAGGCAACGCACCACGCCGGGCAGGTCGACGCGCCGCGCATCGCGCACCGGCTTGCCCATGTCCAGGGTTTCCAGCAGGGCCAGTTCATCGGCATGGTGTTCCACCAGCGCGGCCAGTGCCAGCAGCACGCGCTTGCGCTGCGCCGGGCTGGCCTGCGACCAGTGCCCGGCATCGAAGGCACGACGCGCCCCTGCCACCGCGCGCTCCACGTCCTGCGCATCGCAGTCGGCCACCTGGCCGAGCACGCGGCCATCGATGGGACTGATGCAATCGAAGCGGGCGCCGCTGGCCGCGTCCACGTAGCGGCCATCGATGAAGGCCTGCGTGGGAATGGCCAGCTGGCCAGCCAGCGCCTGCCAGTGGGTGCGGTCGGGGAAGTCAGCCATGTCCGGCTCCAGGCAGCGATTGCCCCGTATATACCGCCGCGGCCGTGATGCGACCGTCCTCCTGCGGCACTGTCACCGCGATGACGCGGCTGCGCTACAGTCGCTGCATCGGAACCGACGGAGGCGGCATGAAGAACCCCGCGATCGACCCGCATGCGCTGGCCACCCAGCGTCCCGATTCACTGGACGCGTACTGGATGCCGTTCACCGCCAACCGCCAGTACAAGGGCGCCCCGCGCATGCTGGTGCGTGCCGAGGGCATGCACTACGAGGACATCGACGGGCGCAGCATCCTCGACGGCGCCGCCGGCCTGTGGTGCTGCAACGCCGGCCACGCGCGGCCGCGCATCGTCCAGGCCATCGCCGAACAGGCGGCCACGCTCGATTACTCGCCGGCCTTCCAGATGGGTTCGCCACCGGCCTTCGCCCTGGCCCAGCGGCTGGCTGCGCTGGCACCGGCCGGGCTCAACCATGTGTTCTTCACCAGCTCCGGCTCGGAGGCGGTGGATACCGCGATGAAGATCGTGCTGGCCCACCATCGCCTGCGTGGCGAGGGCCAGCGCACCCGCTTCATCAGCCGCGAGAAGGCCTACCACGGGGTGGGCTTCGGCGGCATGGCGCTGGGCGGGTTGCCCAACAACCGCAGGCAGTTCGGCCTGCAGCTGGGCGGCGTGGACTTCCTGCGCCACACCCTGGACCTGGAGCGCAACGCGTTCAGCAAGGGCCTGCCGCGCCACGGCGCCGATCTGGCCGACGACCTCGAGCGGCTGATCGCCCTGCACGATGCGTCCACAATCGCCGCCGTGTTCGTCGAGCCGGTGGCCGGCTCGGCCGGGGTGATCCTGCCCGCCCCCGGCTATCTGCAGCGGCTGCGCGAGATCTGCGACCAGCACGGCATCCTGCTGGTGTTCGACGAGGTCATCACCGGCTTCGGCCGGGTCGGCATGCCCTTCGCCGCGCAGCGCTTCGGGGTCACCCCGGACCTGCTGACCTTCGCCAAGGGCGTCAGCAACGGTGCCGTGCCGCTGGGCGGCGTGCTGGTTGGCGATGCGGTGCATGCCAGCTTCATGCAGGGCCCGGCGCAGGCCATCGAACTGTTCCATGGCTATACCTATTCGGGCCACCCGCTGGCCTGCGCGGCCGCACTGGCCACCCTGGACATCCACGCCGAGGAGCGCCTGTTCGAGCGTGCCATCGAGCTGGGCGAGTACTGGCAGGAGCGCCTGCATGCCCTGCAGGGCCTGCCGAACGTGTTGGACATCCGCAACTTCGGCCTGGTGGGGGCGGTCGAGCTGGCGCCGCGCAGGGATGCCGCCGGTGCCCGTGGCTACGAGGTGTACCGGCGCTGCTTCCACGACGGGCGGCTGCTGGTGCGCTGCACCGGTGACATCATTGCCCTGTCGCCGCCGCTGATCGTGGACAAGGCACAGATCGACCAGATCACCGGCACCCTGGGCGAGATGATCCGGGCCACCGCCTGAGGCCGGGCCGGCGCCGGCGAGCGGGTACAATGGTCGGTTCCGCTCCTGACTGTTGCCGTGCCCATGGACATCGTCGTCAAAGAAGAACTGAAGGCCTACATCGACCCGCTGACCGCGGACGAACATGACGCGCTGGAGCGCAGCATCCTGGCCGAGGGCTGCCGCGACGCGCTGGTGCTGTGGGGTGATGTGCTGGTGGACGGCCACAACCGCTTCGGCATCTGCCAGAAGCACGGCCTGCCGTTCAACACCGTGCAGAACACCCGCTTCCAGAGCATGGAAGACGTGCACCTGTGGATGATCGAGCAGCACCTGGGCCGCCGCAGCGTGTCCGACTTCCAGCGCGGCGTGCTGGCCCTGCGCAAGCGCGACATCCTGTCTGCGCGCAAGCAGGTGGAACAGGCGCAGCTGCAGCGTGAGAGCGACGGTACCGCCGATCCGGCCGACGACGCGGGCGAAGACAGCCCGCCGTGGGAACCGGCACCGAAGGTCAGCCGCGCCGAGCTGGCCCGTGAGGCCAAGCTGAGCACCAGCCAGGTGGGCATGATCGAGCGTATCCACGCCCAGGCCGCAGCCGAGGTCGTGGAAGCGGTGAAGGCCGGCGTGATCTCGATCAGCGCCGCCGCCGCCGTGGCCGACCTGCCGGAAGAAGAGCAGCGTGCGGCTGCCGCCGGTGGCAAGGACGAACTGAAGCAGGCCGCCAAGCGCGTGCGCGACGCCAAGCGCAAGCCTCGCGCGCCGAAGCCTGAAGCGGCCGAGATGGACTTCGAGGAGCCGAGCGAGGACGAGGTCGCCAGCCGCGATGCCGAAGTGCTGTCCGCACTGGAGCAGCTGGGCGAGGACGCCCCGGCGCTGCGTCGCCGCGTGGTGGCCCTGACCCGCGAGAACGACACCCTGCGCGCGCAGCTGGCCGCGCTGCGCAGGCAGCTCGAGGCGCTGTAACCACACCGCCTGGCATGGCCCGGCGCTACCGATAGGAATTCGCGCCGCTGTAGAGCCGAGCCCGCGCTCGGCTGTCGTGCACCGCAGCAGAAGCAGCCGAGCGTGGGCTCGGCTCTACAGATCAGCGTCACCGTGCGGCAGGTAGACTCTCCCCATGACGTCTGCCATCGATCCGCGCCGCGCGCAGCTGCGCCGCCTGAAAGCCATCGCCCTCGGCCTGCTGGTGTTGATGCTGGCCGGGTTTGCGGTCAGCCACTGGCAAGGCGAACGCGGCGCCTGGGCCTGGGTGTCGGCCTTCTGCGAGGCCGCTGCGGTCGGCGCGCTGGCCGACTGGTTCGCGGTGGTCGCGCTGTTCCGGCGGCCAATGGGCCTGCCCATTCCACATACCGCGATCATCCCGCGCAGCAAGGAACGCATCGGCGACAGCCTGGCCGTGTTCGTGCGTGACCAGTTCCTTGAGCCCGGCGTGCTGCTGGCCAAGCTGCAGGTGTTCGACCCCGCCAGCCGCCTCGGCAGCTGGCTGGCCGATCCGGCGCGTTCGCGCATGCTGGCTGACATGGCCCGCGGCTGGGCGCTGCAGGCATTGGATTTCTTCGACGAAGGCGCCGTGCGCCGGCAGCTGCACAGTTTCGTGGTGCAGCAGTTGCGGCAGTGGAACGCTGCGTCCACCGCCGGCGAACTGCTGGCGCTGCTGACCGCCGATGGCCGCCACCAGCGCGTGCTGGACGAGGGCCTGCAGCGGCTTGGCCGCTGGCTCGAGCAGCCGGAAGTGAAGGAGCGTGCCTCGCAGTTGATCGTGCGCTACATCCAGCGCGAGTGGCCGACGCTGTCGAGCACGGTGAACTGGGTGAAGCCGATCGACGAAATCGGTGACAGCCTGGCCGCGCGGCTGGCGCGGGCGGTGCTGGAGGAACTGCAGCAGGTGCTGGCCGAACCGCAGCATCCGTTGCGGCAGGATTACGAGACCTGGCTGGGCAACTACGTGCAGCGCCTGCGCGAAGACCCGGCGCTGGCCGAACGCATCGAGCAGCTGAAGCAGGAAATGATCGACCACCCGGCCCTGCAGGAGTACGTGCAGGGGCTGTGGGCGCGCATCCATGCCAGCCTGCGCGCTGACCTGCAGCGCGAGGATTCGGCGCTGGTCGGCCACCTGCAGCGCAGCCTGGCGTCGCTGGGTGCGACGCTGCAGGCCGATCCGGCGCTGCGCGATGCCCTCAACCAGCATCTGCTGGAGGGCGCGCAACGGCTGACCGAACGCCTGCGGGAGGGCGTGACCACGCATATCGCGCAGACGGTGAAGGGCTGGGACGAGCGGCACCTGGTGGAGCAGCTGGAGCTGAGCGTGGGGCGTGACCTGCAGTTCATCCGGTTCAACGGCACGCTGGTGGGTGGGTTGATCGGGCTGCTGCTGCATGCGGCGACGGTGGTGTTCAGGTTCTGATGATTGCTTGGCAGGGCTGCGCCCTGGGTACGCGCCATCGCATGCGCGCTGCCGCTCCCACGATTCGCTACGCGAACCGCGGGCCCCACTTACCAGCTCCCAAACCCCCGCCGCTTCGCGGCTGCCCCCTGACTCAGGGGGCTCTGCCCCAGACGCGATGCATGCCTTTGACGGTGACGGATCCCGCCGCCGCTGGTGGGTGCCGACCGTTGGTCGGCACGGGGCCGGATCCCGTTGTTGCGCGACCGGGGTCACACTCCTTATGCTCCCGCGCCATGCGGGCCAGGGTGGCCCGTGGGGGGGATCCATGCGAAGGATATGGGTGTTGCTGCCACTGCTGGCGGCGGCCGCTGATGCGTGCGCGCAGCGTGTGTACAAGTGCAACGACGGTGGCCGTACCGTCTACCAGACCGTGCCGTGCCCGAGTGGGCAGGACACGGGCGTGACGCGGCCGATCGTGCGTGATCCCAAGCTGAGCTGGCAGGAATCGGAACGGGTGGACCGCGAGCTGCGCGATGCGCGTCGCCAGCTGCAGGCCAATGCCGGCCGCAGTGCGCCGCAGGGCACTGGTGCCGTGATCGAGGCCGCCAGCAACGCCGAGGCCTGCGACAAGGCCCGCACGCGCCGGGAAATGGCCGAGTGGTTCGGCACGCGCACGCCGCAACGGCAACTCAACGACGAAGTCACCCGCGCCTGCGCATCGCGCTGAAGGCTGGGGCACCTGCCCCGGCCAGGCCGTGCTTGATTAACGAAATGCGAATGCCTATCATTTACTGATCGGTTGTACGCTCAGCCACCTGGCGCCCCCACCGCGCTTCCGCCCGTGTACATCCCCGGCTCCTCGTGCGCCGACGGTCCAGGCCGTCAGCGCGTGGCGATGGGAGATGCCTCGGGTCGCGCGATTCCGCGCAGGCGCCCGCACGCATGGATTCCATCGCTGATGTTTTTCTCCTGCATGGAATCGCACTGTATGGCCCGACCGAACATTCCCGTCGTTTCACCCTTGGCGCTGGCCCTGGCCACGCTGTTGTGTGCCCCGCTGGCCCACGCCGATGCACCGTCCGCTGCCGATGCACGCACGCTGGACACGGTGAAGGTGACCGCCGACGGCGAGATCCAGAACGGCTACACGGTGAAGAACACCCGCAGCGCGACCAAGCTGGACCTGTCGCTGCGCGAGACGCCGCAGTCGGTCACCGTCATCACCCGCCAGCGCCTGGATGACATGGGCCTGTTCTCGCTGTCCGATGTGATGGGCCAGGTGACCGGCGTGCATGTGGCAGTCACCGACAGCGAGCGCATCAACTATGTGTCGCGCGGCTACAACATCACCAATTTCCAGATCGACGGCATGCTCAACACCTTCGGTGGGTCGATCAAGACCAACACCGACAACGTGATCTACGAGCGCATCGAAGTGATCCGCGGTGCCACCGGCCTGACCACGGGTGCCGGCGATCCGTCGGGCACCATCAGCATGGTGCGCAAGCGCCCGACCGACACCTTCCAGATGGGCGCCAACCTGACCCTGGGCCGCTGGGGCAACCAGCGCCTGGAAGCCGACCTGGGCGGCCCGATCGCCTGGGACGGCCGCATCCGCGCGCGCGTGGTCGCCGCCAAGCAGCAGAGCGATTCGTTCCGCGATGTCTACAAGCTCGACAAGGATGTGTTCTACGGCATCGTCCAGGCCGACCTGACCGACAGCACGCTGTTCGAAGTGGGCTATGAGTATCAGTCGCCGCACACCACCGGCGTGACCTGGGGCGTGGTGCCGTACTGGGGCCCGGATGGGACGCCGGCCAACCTGCCGCGCTCGACCAACCTGTCTGCGTCCTGGAGCAGCTGGCCGATCGTGGAAAAGACCACCTTCGCGCGGCTGGAACAGCAGCTGGGCAGCCACTGGTCGGTGAAGGCCGCGATCAGCCGCGCCAAGCGCAACACCGATGGCGCGGTCTGGTATGGCGCGCAGGGCTACCCGCGTGCCGATGGCACCGGCGTGCTCGCCTACATCGGCAACTTCGTGGAAGACAGCACGATGGATGTGGTGGACGTCAACGCCACCGGCAGCTTCGACCTGTTCGGCCACACCCAGGAAGTGGTGTTCGGCGCGGGCCAATCGCTGCGCAAGGGCGAGTATCCCGCGGCCTCCATCGATCCGTACCCCGCCAGTTACGCCCAGGTTCCCGACTGGCGCCACTGGACCGGCGATGTCGCGCCGCTGTCGGTGACCCGCCCGGGCTACCTCGGTTCGCAGGATGAGCTGCGCCAGCAGGCGGCCTACGTGGCCACCCGCCTGCGCCTGGCCGATCCGCTGCTGGTCGTGGCCGGCGTGCGCTACGGCAACTGGGAAACCAAGACCTGGCGCTACAGCTACGACAGCAGCGGCAACCGCACGGGCACCACGCGCACCGGCTACAAGCCCAAGGACCAGACCACGCCGTACGCCGGCGTGGTGTACGACTTCAACCGCGTGCTCAGCGCGTATGCCAGCTACACCGACATCTTTGCGCCGCAGAACTATCGCGACAGGAACGGCAGCTACCTGGAGCCGGTGGTCGGCAAGATGTACGAAGGCGGCCTGAAGGCCGAGTTCTTCGGCGGCCTGCTGAACGCCTCGGCGGCGATCTTCGAAGGCGAGAAGGACAACGTGGCCGAGGTCGATGATTCGGTGCCGCCGAACTCGCTTCCGGATGGCACCCAGGCCTACCGCTCCACCGGCAAGGGCAACAAGGTGCACGGCTGGGAAGTGGAAGCACAGGGCAGCCTGGGTGAAAGCTGGAACCTGTCGACCGGCTTTGCCCATGCCGTCAGCCGCAGCCAGGCCGGTGTGCTGCAGAACACCCCTACCCCGCAGGACACCTTCCGCCTCAACGCCAGCTGGCGCCCCGGCGGCATCGATGGCCGCTTCTGGCTGGGTGGCGGTGCCACCTGGCAGAGCCGCATCTGGCGCACCAGCACCAAGGCCGATGGCAGCAGGGCCGACATCACCCAGGACGCGTTCTACCTGCTGAACCTGGCCGGCGGCTACCGCTTCAACGAAAACTTCAGCGCGCAGTTGAACGTCAACAACCTGCTGGACAAGAAGTACTACAACAACGTCGGTTTCTACAACGGCGTGTACTGGGGCGAACCGCGCAACGTCAGCGTGACGCTGCGCTGGAAGCTCTGATGCCCTGATGGATGGCGCCGGTTCTGCGACCGGTGCCCGGCCACGGATGGCCACCCCCAGCGCATTTCGGTGCGCCGGCCTTTCTTCCAACACACCTGCAGGACCGCCGTGGACCGCTCGCCCGAACTTGCCAGCTCCCGCCTCAGCACCTTCTTCGCCAGCGAACGCTGGGGAGTGCTGTCCCGTTCCCTGGCCGCGATCTTCGGTGGCTACGCGCTGGCCGCGATGACCAGCGTGTTCTGCGCCGTGGCCCTGCCCGCCGCGCGTGGCCAGGCCGTGCTGACCGGCATGCTGCTGGCCATCGTGGTGGCCGCCTGCGCCGCACTGTGGGCCTTCGCCACCCGCAGTGCGCTGCGCGCCTGGGTCGGCATCCTCGGCCCCACCCTGCTGCTGGCCGCCGCATCGCGCCTGCTGGGGGCCTGGGCATGAAGAACGGATTCCGCCAATCGATGGCCTGGCTGCACACCTGGACCGGCCTGCTGGTCGGCTGGCTGCTGCTGCTGATCTTCATGGCCGGCACGGCCAGCTACTACCGCGAAGAGATCAGCCGCTGGATGCGCCCGGAGCTGCCCAGCACCAACGTCAGCACCGACGTGGCCGCGCAGCGCGCGATCGACTTCCTGCAGGACAAGGCCGGCAATGCCGAGATGTGGTACGTGACGCTCCCGCAGCCGCGCAACCCGGCCATGAGCACGTTCTGGCGCGTACCGGCCGACCAGGCCGATCCCTCCAAGGGCCGGCGCGGTGCGTTCGGCGATGCCACCCTGGACCCCAACACCGGCGGCGAACTGAAGGCGCGCGACACCCGTGGCGGTGACTTCTTCTACCGCCTGCACTTCGACCTGCACTACATCCCGGTGTACTGGGCGCGCTACCTGGTGGGCTTCTGCGCGATGTTCATGCTGGTGGCGATCATCACCGGCGTCATCACCCACAAGAAAATCTTCAAGGACTTCTTCACCTTCCGCAAGGACAAGGGCCTGCGTTCGTGGCTGGATTTCCACAACGTCAGCGCGGTGATGGCCCTGCCCTACCACGCGATGATCACCTACACCGGCATCGTCACCCTGATGATCATGTACCTGCCGTGGGGCGTGAAAGTGGCCTACCCGCAGGACGAGGACAAGTTCTTCGCCGAAGCGTTCGGTGGCATGCCCGAGGTGAGCGCACCGGCCGAGGGCCGCGCGGCGCCGCTGCCGATCGCGCAGCTGCTGGACAGCGCGCGCGCGCACTGGAAGGGCGTGGAAGTGGCGGGCTTCACCGTGACCAACCCGGGTGCCGCCAACGCGGTCATCGACATCCGCCAGCGCGACGGCAAGCGCCTGTCCACCGACACCCCGGCGCTGCGCTATGACATGACCAGTGGCGCCCTGCTGGAAGAGAGCCCGCCCTCAGGCGGCGCCACCGCCACCCGTGGCGTGATGTACGGCCTGCACCTTGCCCGCTTCGCCGATTGGGGCCTGCGCGCGTTGTTCTTCCTGTCCGGCCTGACCGGCTGCCTGATGGTGGCCAGCGGCGTGGTGCTGTGGGCGGTGAAGGAACGGCCCAAGCATGCCAAGAGCGGGCGCATCGGTTTCGGCCTGCGCCTGGTGGATGCGCTCAACATCGGTGCCGTGGCCGGCCTGCCGATCGCGTTTGCTGCCTACTTCTGGGGCAACCGCCTGCTGCCGCTGGAGATGGCCGAGCGCTCGAACGCCGAGGCCAACGTGTTCTTCTACGCCTGGGGTGCGGCCCTGCTGGCCGCCTTCCTCTGGCCCAAGCGGATGATGTGGGCGTGGCAGTTGTATATCGGCGCGGCCGCGTTCGCGCTGGTGCCGGTGGTCAATGCCCTGACCACCCACGCGCACCTGGGCGTGACGCTGGTCAACGGTGACTGGGTGCTGGCCGGCTTTGACCTGTCGATGCTGGCCTTCGGCGCAATGCTGGCGATGTGCGGCTGGCGCATGCAGCGCTGGACGCCGCCGCTGAGCGCGGCCGAGAAAAAGAAGCGCGCGGCTGCCGCCGCTGCAGCAGCCAAGGCACCGGCTGCGCCTGCGGCAACCGAAGCGGAGGCCAGCGCATGATGCTGCTGGCCCTGGCACTGTCCTTCTCCGCGTTCACCGCGCTGTCGCTGGCGATGGAAAAGCACCAGCAGGACCTGCACGGCAAGGCGGCGGCCACGCCGGCACGGCGCACGCAGTGGCGCGTGCTGGGCTGGGCCCTGCTGACGGTCGCGTTCGCGCTGTGCGTGGTCGACCACGGCTGGGCAATGGGCCCGGTGCTGTGGCTGGGTGCGCTGACCCTGGCCGGGGTGCCGCTGGCGTTCGGCCTGTACCCGTACCGCCCGGCGTGGATCGCACCGTTGGCGGTTGTGCTGCCGCTGGTCGGGCTGGTCGTGGCGTTGCTGTAGCCGCCATCCACGCATGGCGTGGATCTACCATGGGCATGGCCCGGCGCTACCGGGGTCGGATCCCTTGCGCGCCGCGCAAGGGCTCTGACCCCATCCAGACACCGCGCATCCATGCACCGCGTAGGTCCACGCCGGGCATGGCCCGGCGCTACAGGCCTACAATTCCCTGCATGGAATCAACTGCGCTGCTGCAACGGATCGCTGGAATCCGCTTCTTCTCCCGCCTGGGCGAGCCACTGCCCGCGGCTGCGGGGGTTGCGTCCGTTGGGTCATTGGCCGAAGCGCTGCAGGCCATGGAAACTGACGACTTCGAGTGGATGCCCAGCGTGCTGGGCGATCCGGATCCGTTCCATGGCGCATTGCCGCGCCCCGCCGAGCTGGCCGAACCCCGCCGCGAACTCAACCGCACCCTGATGCGCGTGCTGTCCGCCGTCGATCTGCCGGCCCTGCGCTGCGGTGCACATGACCTGCATCTGGTTGCGCGCGATACGGCGATGTTCGCCGCGCGGCAGCGATTGCTGGAAGTACACCTTGGCCTGCCGGCGCACTGGGAACCGGTGATCGCGCTGTACGAACAGGGGCATTGGCCGTTGGCCCATGCCCCGGGTCGGTTGCTGGTGTTGTAGGGCCATCCACGCATGGCGTGGATCTACCAGCGCCGCGCACGCCGGGCATGGCCCGGCGCTACCGGTCAGCCCAGTCGCTTCAACTCCCACGCGCGGTGGATGCGCGCGTTGCGCTCGAAGTCCGGGCCGATAGTGCGCGCGGTGATCTCGCGGCACTGGGCGAACTCGGCGATGGCGTTCTCTTCCAGCTTGAAGCGGCGGAAGTTGTTGGAGAAATACAGCACGCCGCCCGGCGCCAGGCGCGCCACGGCGGCACGCAGCATCTTCAGCTGCTCGCGCTGTACGTCGAAGTCGTCGGCGCGGGCCGAGTTCGAGAACGTCGGCGGATCGCAGAAGATCACGTCGTACTGGCCGCGGTCGCCTTCCAGCCACGCCATCGCATCGGCCTGCACCAGCAGGTGCTGATTGCCACCCTGGCCGTTCAGCGCCAGGTTGTCGTAGCACCACTGCAGGTAGGTGGCCGACAGATCGACGCTGGTGGTGCTGGCCGCACCGGCCACCGCCGCCTGCACGCTGGCCACGCCGGTGTAGCAGAACAGGTTGAGGAAACGCTTGCCACGCACCTGCTCGGCCATCATCCGGCGCAGCGGGCGGTGGTCGAGGAACAGGCCGGTATCCAGGTAATCGAACAGGTTCACCTGCAGCAGCGCGTTGTTCTCACGCACCACGATGAACTCGTCGCGCTGTTCGAAGCGGCCGTACTTGCTGCCGCCCTTGCCACGCTCGCGCGACTTCATCGAGACCTGTTCCGGCGGCACGCCGAACACTTCACGCGCCGCGGCCAGCAGTTCGTTGCGGCGGCGGCGCACATCGTTCTCCGGAATCGCCGCCGGTGCGGCGTATTCCTGCACGTGCAGGAAGGTGCGGCGCTGGCCACCGTCTTCTTCATAGACGTCGATGGCCGCCGCATATTCCGGCAGGTCGGCATCGTAGGCGCGGAAGCAGGTGATGTCCTCGCGCGCGCGCCAGCTCTTGAACTTCTTCAGGTTCTTGCGCAGGCGGTTGGCCACCATCTGCGCGCCTTCGCTCAGCTCGCGCGGCTGCGCCGGGTCGCGGCCCGGCACGGCGATCGGGTCGCAGACGATCAGCGCGCACTCCAGCGCACCATTGAACATCTGGTACTTCTTGCCCGCGCGCAGGCCGGTGGCGAAGGCCAGTTCATCGTTGCCGCACAGCAGGCTGGCGCGCCACTGCGGCACCGCCTTCTGCAGGGCATTGCCCAGCGCGCGGTACAGCGCCGGATCGGCGGCCAGGCGCTCGTCGTACGGGGGGTTGCAGACCACCGCGCCGATCTCCTGTTCCGGCGCGGCCAGGTCGGCCACGTCGGCGCGGGTGAAGCGGATCGCATGGGCGACGCCGGCCACTTCGGCGTTCTCGCGGGCCGCCTGGATCGCAGTCGGGTCGATGTCGCTGCCGTGGATGACCGGCTTCAGCGCGGCCAGGCCAGCGGCTTCGCGGTCACGCGCTTCGCTCTGGATGGCCTTCCAGGCGGCCTTGTCGAAGCCCAGCCAGCGGCTCGGCGGCAGGCTGCCGTGGCGCATCAGGCCCGGGGCAACGTCAGCGGCCATCAGCGCGCCTTCGATCAGCAGCGTGCCGCTGCCGCACATCGGGTCCAGCAGGCCACCACCGGCGGCGTGCAGGCGCGGCCACTGCGCGCGCATCAGCAGCGCGGCGGCCAGGTTTTCCTTCAGCGGCGCCTCGTGGGCGGCACCGCGCCAGCCACGGCGGTGCAGCGGGCCGCCGCCGAGGTCGATCGACAGCGAGGCACGGCCCTTGCGCAGCGACAGGTTGACGCGCACGTCGGGCAGGTCGGTGTTGACCGAGGGGCGTTCCAGGCCTTCGTCCCGCATGCGGTCAACGATGGCGTCCTTGATCCGCTGCGCCGCGAAGCGGGCATGGGTGATCTTGTCGCCGGACACGTGCGCGTCCACCGCCAGGGTCATTTCCGGCTTGATGTGCTCGTGCCACGGCAGGGCACGCACGCCGTCGTACAGGGCCTGCTCGTCCGGGCACTCGAATTCGTCGATCGGCCACAGCACGCGGCTGGCCAGGCGCGACCACATCACGATCCGCAGTGCCTGCTCCAGCTCGCCGTCGGCATTGACGCCGGCGATGGTAGCGGTGGCCTTGCCAAGGCCCAGGGCCGACAGTTCATCGGCAAGCAGGTATTCCAGGCCCTTGGCGCAGGAGACGAAGAATTTCACGGGATCGGTTCGCAGGTGGTCGGGCGCGGCATGGGGGCCGGGCCAGTCGGAAAGGAGGGCCGTAGTCACGGCCGGCAGGCCCGCGCCGGGGGCGGCGGGGCTGCCATTGTAGTCAAAGCGGGCGGGCGCGCCGTGCGCCCGGGCTTCACAGCTGGCGCAGCAGGCGCTCGAAGGCCTGCGCGGAGGCCTCCACATGGCGTTCCAGGCGGTGGCCGTCGTCCACCAGCAGCAACTGCGCCGAGCGCGCCTGCGCCCAGGCGATGACCCCGGCGGCAGGCACCACTTCGTCATGCCAGGCCTGGACCACCGTGGTCGGCACGGCGGCGGCGTCCAACGCCGGCATCGGGCCCATGGTGGTGGGCGGCACCATCAGGAACAGGCCGGCCACCGGTACCTGCAGCGAGGCGATGCCGGAAATGTAGGCCCCCAGGCTGGACCCGGCGAGCACCACCGGCCCCTGTGCGGCGGCAGCGGCAGCGCGCTCGACCAGCCGCTGCAGGCGGGTGCGCACGTCGCCGACGCGGCTGATCTCGCTCATCGCGTCCAGGTCGGTGTAGTCGGGGCGCTCATGGGTCCAGCCCAGGCGCTGCGCGACTTCGGCCAGTGCGGTGACCTTGGTGGCCTCCGGGCCGCTCTCGAAGCCGTGGGACAGGATGCAGTGGCCGCGGCTCATGCATGCGCTCCCAGGGAGCGGTTCAACGTCGATCGGGAAGGCAGGTTCATCCTGCAATGCTAGCATCGCCGGATGCCCACCCCGCTCCTGCCCGGCCTGCAGCTGCAGCCCCTGCCCTACCACGACCGCCTGCCCCTGCGTGACGCCGACAGCCTGCGGATGGTGGTGATCCACTGCACCGAGCTGCCCGACCTGGCCATGGCCCGCGAATACGGCGAGCGCGTGCTGTATGACAGCGGCGCCGGCAACAGCGGCCACTTCTACATCGACCGCGACGGCAGCGTGGTGCAGTACGTGGCACCGGAGCGCATCGCCCATCACGTGCGCGGCATGAACGCCGATACGGTGGGCATCGAGCTGGTCAATACCGGCCGCTACCCGCACTGGTTCGACAGCCGCCACCAGGCGATGGACGAGCCGTACACGGAGGCGCAGCTGCTGGCGCTGGAGGCGCTGCTGCTGGCGCTGGTGGCGCGCTACCCCTCGCTGCAGCGGATTGCCGGGCACGACCAGCTGGACCTGGAACAGGTGGCGGCCAGTGATGATGCGGCGCTGATGGTGGCGCGCAAGCGGGATCCGGGCCCGTTGTTCCCGTGGGCGCGGGTGCTGGCGAAGGTGCCGTTGCAACCGGTGGGGTGAGGGTCTGCAGGGCTGCGCCCTGCACCTGCCGGATCAACGTCAACGTCAACGTCAACGTCAAAAGCTGGCTCTCCGTGGGATGGCGAGGTGGGTCCGGTGGCGGGGGACGCTGCAAGTACGTCCATGGGGGCTTGGTCGCGGCTTGCTCGTGTGCGCTGTCCTGCGCACACGGCAAGACCGGGGTTGGGCGTCCTGCCCAACCCGCCCGAGGCATGCCTCGGGCCCATGCCGCTCACGCCCCCGCAACCGGACCCACCCCGCCTTCGACAGTTTCCTGCGGGCTGTTGGAAACTGCTGCTGATGGTGGGTGCCGACTGATGGTGGGTGCCGACCGTTGGTCGGTACGGCATCGGACCCCCATCCACGCGTGGTGTGGATCTACTGGCATCTATCTATCGGAGCGGCGCTCTGCTCTGGTGGGTGCCGACCGTTGGTCGGCACGGGGTCGATTCAATCGGAGCCTTCAGGCGCCGGTCGCCACCGGGCGGGTGCTGTCGCTGACCCATCCGCTCCAGGAATCGGCATAGATGCGGGCGCCGCTCAGGCCGGCGCTTTCCATGGCCAGCAGCAGGTGGCAGGCGGTCACGCCCGAGCCGCACATCAGCACGACACGCTGCGGGTCCTGGTTGCCGATCACGCCCTGCAGTTCTGCACGCAGTTCCTGCGGGTCGCGCAGGTGGCCGTCGAGAACGTTCAGGGCGAACGGGCGGTTGACCGCGCCGGGAACGTGGCCGGCTACCGGGTCCAGCGGCTCCACTTCGCCACGGAACCGCTCGCCGGCGCGGGCGTCGACCAGCCAGCCGGGGGCGTGCTTGAGGCGCGCGGCGATCTCGTCGGCGGAGGCCACCTGGGTGGTGTCGAAACGGCCCGGATACGGCGGCTGCGCGGGCACCTCGCTGTGGCCGGTGGCCAGTGCATGGCCGGCGGCCTGCCAGGCAGCGATGCCGCCGTCGAGCACGGCCACGCGGGTGTGGCCGATCAGGCGCAACAGCCACCACAGGCGTGCGGCGGCCATGCTGCCGTCGCTGCCGTCGTAGACCACCACCTGCGTGTCCTGGCCGATGCCCCACTGGCCCACGCGCGCGGCAAACGCGTCACTGTCGGGCAGCGGATGGCGGCCATGGCCGCTGCGGCGCAGATCGGAAAGATCCTGGTTGAGATCGGCATGTACCGCGCCCGGGATATGCCCGGCCGCGTACTGCCCTGCCCCGGCCTGCGGATCGGCCAGGGCCGCGCGGGCATCCACCACGCGCACGGCCGTGCTGGCGGTGGCGCGCGCATCAACCACGCGCACGCCTTCGCCCAGGGCGGCGGCCAGCGTGGCGACATCGACCAGGGTGGTCCACGGCGGATCGATCGGCTTCATTGCACTTGCTCCAGGCGGCGACGCAGGTTGTAGAGGATGGCCGCGGTGGCGCCCCAGATGCGCTGGCCAGGCCAGCCGTACTCCAGGACATGGCGCACGCGGCCGCGATGGTTGATTTCGACCTGGCGCAGGTTGTCGGCGGCCATCAGGTAATCCAGCGGCACCTCGAACACTTCGGCCACTTCACTGGGCTGCGGCACCGGCACGAAATCCGGATCGACCACCGCCACCACCGGGGTCACCCGGTAGCCGGTGATGGTGACGAAAGGATCGAGGTAGCCCAGCGCCTGCACCTGGCCCGGTGCCAGTGCGATTTCTTCCTGGCTCTCGCGCAGTGCGGCGGCAAGTGCGTCGCGGTCATCGGGTTCGGTGCGGCCGCCGGGAAAGCCGACCTGGCCACCGTGGGTGCGCAGGGTTTCGGTGCGGCGGGTGAGGATGACCTGGGCACCACCGGCACGCGGCACGATACCGGCCAGCACGGCGGCTTCCACCGGCGGGCCGGGTGGCAGCAGGTCACTCAGTTCGCTGCGGTTCCAGCCGTCGCCCTGCGGCGGTTCGGCCAGCGGATGCAGCGCGCGCAGCAGGCGCTCATGGTCGGCCAGTGAGCCACGCAGCGATTGCTGCAGTTGTTCGCGCAGGGGTTGCACGCGGTGCAGGATGCGGCTGCGTTCGCGATCGCTCATCGACGACCACCCTGCGATTTCATCGATATGCCGCCCGCACCCGGCGCACAGCCGGTTGTGATCCAGCTTGCACACGCCAATGCAGGGGCTTGCAACAACACGCGCCGGTTCTTCCGAAGTTTGCACCCTGCAACAGTAGCGCGAATGGCTGCGGTTGGGGACGATCGCGACACGCGGATGGGCGGTAGAGTCGACTGTCAGTCGACGATCGCGCGCAGCGCGGTAAGAGCAGTCGACCAACGGTCGACTCTACCGGGTTGGCGCACGCGTCCCGCAGCGGAAACAGAAACGCGCCGGTGGAAGCCACCGGCGCGTCGTCTGCACTGCTTCGTTTTTTACTTGACGCTGACCAGCTTGACTTCGAACTGCACCGCCACGTTCGGCGGGAAGCCGGTACGCGGGTCGGCACCGTAAGCCTGGTCCGGCGGCAGGGTGATTTCCCACTTCGAGCCAGCCGGCATCTGCAGCAGGGTCTCGCGCATGGCCTTCATTTCGACTTCGCTGACCTTGATCGACGGAATCTGCTGGGCCGGGCGGGCTTCAGCCGGGCGCTGGCCGAACGGATACGGACCGGCCACTTCCAGCTGCACGGTGTTGGCCTGGGTCGGCTTGGCACCCTTGCCGGCTTCGATCACGCGGTACTGCACGCCGCTCGGCAGGGACTGCACGCCCGCCTTGGACTTGTTGGCCGCAATGAACTGGTCGCTCTTGGTCTTGTTTTCGGCAGCAGCCTTTTCGTACTCGGCCTTGGCGGCCTGGGCACGGCCCTGCTCGCGCTTCTGGAACGCTTCAACGGCCGGCTTCAGCTGATCGGCGGTGATCGCCGGCTGCTTCTTGGCGTAGGCGTCCTGCAGGCCCTTCACCACCGAGTTGATGTCCAGCTGCTCACCACGGGCGGTCAGCTCAGCCAGGTTGTTGCCGTAGTCGTAACCGAAGTAGTAGCTCAGCTTGCCCTTTTCGGACGAGACGTCCTGGGCGAAGGCATTGCCCGTCAGGGCCAGGGCCGCGACGGCGACCGCGATAGAACGCAACTTCATCAAACAGTTCTCCAGGGGTGGTAACTCAGGGACGTTCTGCGCCGCCCTGAGGCGACGGGTTAGGATACCGGCCACAACGTGTAACCGCTACTGACCACGCAGGCTTTGACCCGCCTGCGTTTCAAGAGTTCAATCTCACTTTTTTTTAACGTTCCAGGAGCTTTCCGTGGCCTCAGCCCCCGCCGACCACCCCGTCGCCGTGACCGATGATGGTGCCATCCGCACCCTCACCGTGCAGCGCCCGGAAAAGCTCAACGCCCTCAACGCGGCCACCCTGCAGGCCCTGGCCGAGGCGTTCAGCGCCGCGGCGGCCGACCCGGACGTCCGCGTGGTGGTGCTGACCGGCGCCGGCCCCAAGGCCTTCGTAGCCGGCGCCGACATCGCCGAAATGAACACCCTCAGCGCGGTTCAGGGACGTGATTTCTCCCTGCTGGGCCAGGCCCTGATGCGGCAGATCGAGCGCATGCCCAAGCCGGTCATCGCCCGCGTCAACGGCTTTGCCCTGGGCGGCGGGCTGGAGCTGGCCATGGCCTGCCATCTGCGCATCGCGGCCGATACCGCCAAGGTCGGCCAACCGGAGATCAACCTGGGGCTGATCCCGGGCTTCGGTGGCAGCCAGCGCCTGCTGCGCCTGTGCGGCCGCGCGGCCACCCTGGAACTGTGCCTGCTGGGCGCGCCGATCGACGCCGGGCGCGCCCTCGCGCTGGGCATCGTCAACCAGGTGGTGCCGGCAGCCGAACTGGACAACCGCGTGCAGGACGTCGCCAGGCAGCTGGCCCGCTCGGCACCGCTGGCCCTGCGTGGCCTGCTGGACGCCGTGCACTTGGGCGGCGAATGCAGCCTGGAAGCGGGCCTGGAATACGAAAGCGCGCAGTTCGGCCTGCTGTTCGCCACCGAAGACATGCGCGAAGGCACCAGCGCGTTCCTGCAGCGTCGCCCGCCGGCATTCCAGAACCGCTGACCCCATGGCATCCCGACCCAACCCCGCGCAGCTGTTCGCCCGGGTCCAGGCAGACGATCTCGATGGCGCCCTGCAGGCCGGCCTGATGGACTACGTCGCCGGCGAGGCCGACGCACGCTTGGTACCCGGCCACCCGGAACTTCCGCAGCGCCTGCTGCAGGTACAGCACGACCTGCAGAACGCCTGGGCCGCGCGTGAGCGTTATCGTGCGCGTGCCGTGCGTCTGGCGCGCCGCGAAGCCGAACGTGATGCACGTCGCACACCAGCGCCGGCACCGGATGTGAAGCCTGCGCTGCCCGCTGCGGCGGCCGCGATCCTCGCCCGGGCCAAGGCCCGCGCCGCAGGCAAGGAACAGTAATGGCCACTGCAAAGAAGACCACGCGCACACCCGCGCGTCGTGGCGGCGTGATGCCGCGCGCCGACGTGGTGGAAATGTTCACCCGCCTGCGCGAACTCAACCCGCACCCGAAGACGGAACTGGAATACAGCTCGCCGTTCGAGCTGCTGGTGGCCGTGGCACTGTCGGCGCAGGCCACGGACGTGGGCGTCAACAAAGCGACGCGGAGGTTGTTCCCGGTGGCCAATACACCGGCGAAGATTCTCGCGCTCGGTGAGGACGGCCTGAAGAAGTACATCGCCACCATCGGCCTGTTCAACGCGAAGGCGAAGAACGTGATCGCCACCTGCGCGATCCTGCTGGAGAAGTACGACGGCGAAGTGCCACGCGATCGCGAAGCGCTGGAAGCGCTGCCCGGGGTCGGCCGCAAGACGGCCAACGTGGTGCTCAACACCGCGTTCGGCGAACCGGTGATGGCAGTCGATACGCACATCTTCCGCGTGGCCAACCGCACCGGGCTGGCGCCGGGCAAGAACGTGCGCGAAGTGGAGGACCGCCTGGTCAAGGCGATCCCGGCCGAGTTCCTGCTCGATGCGCATCACTGGCTGATCCTGCACGGGCGTTACGTGTGCAAGGCGCGCAAGCCGGATTGCCCGGGGTGCGTGATTGCCGACCTGTGCCGGTTCAAGGAAAAGACCGCCGCGTAGGGCGCACGACAGGCATCCCCGCGTGGCGTGGATCTACTGCAATCCGTGCGCAACCGCAGCGTCACATGCAAGCGTTTACATCGTCAGCCCCTGACGCGACGGGGCCTGCGGCGGATGCCTGCCGCGTGCGAACTGTCACATTTACGCAATCTTTACCTTTTAGCCTGCGCGCATCTTCCCACCTGCCTGCAAGGCTCCTCTCCATGAAACTGCATCACCAACTCCTGACGGTGGCCGTGGCTGCTGCGCTGTACGTGCCGGCTGCTCACGCTGAAGTCGCCATCGATGTGATCGGCGGTTCGGAAATCACCTTCGAAGGCCTGGTCCAGGCCGACGGCAACTGGTTCGACAATGACGTCGTGGACCTCAACGGCGGTGACGCCGGCAATGGCAAGGACAGCGAATTCGAACTGCGTCGCGCCGAGCTGGTGCTGAAGGGCAAGGGCCCGGGTAACGTGGAGTGGGTGGTCGGCTATGACGCCAAGGCCGACAAGTTCCTCGACACCAACGTGAAGTACAAGCTGCTGGGCAACGCCAACCACTTCATCCAGGCCGGCCAGTTCAAGCAGCCCAACAGCCTGGAAGAACTGTCCAGCACCAAGAACAACGATTTCATCTCCAAGGCTGCGGTCACCAACACCTACGCGGTCGCCCGCCGCCTCGGTGGCGCCTACAGCTACGGCCAGGACAACTGGTCGGTCACCGCCAGCGCCTTCGGCCGCGAACTGACCCGCAACCTGGCCCACGGCAGCGGCTACGGCGCACGCGGCACCTTCGCCCCGATCAACGAGAAGGGCCAGGTCCTGCACTTCGGCCTGAGCTACGTCGACTACGACGCCGACGCCGACACCCTGCGCGTGCGTGCCCGCCCGAACGCCGACCTGGCCACCGCGCGCCTGGTCGACAGCGGCAACATGACCGACACCGACCGCGTCAGCACCCTCGGCGCTGAAGCCATGTACTTCCAGGGCCCGTTCAAGGCCCAGGCCGAGTACTACAGCAGCAAGGCCAAGCGCTACGACCACGACAACTACACCAGCGACGGCTACTACGTCAGCGGCGTGTGGAACGTGACCGGCGAAACCTGGAGCTACAAGGGCGGCACCCCGGGCACCGGCCTGCCGAACAACCCGGCCGGCGGCCAGTGGCAGCTGGGCGTGCGTTACGACCACATGGACCTGAACGACGGCAACCTGGCGGCCAACCCGGTCGCCGGTCGCCCGCCGATCGTCGATGGCGTGCTGGGCGGCAAGATGGACATCTGGACCGTTGGCGCCAACTGGTACTGGCGTTCGAACTTCAAGTTCATGGTCAACTACGTGATGGTGGACAGCAAGAAGTACAGCTCCACCGCCCGCGGCTTCGTCAACGACGATCCGAACATCCTGGAAGCCCGCGCGCAGTTCTTCTGGTAAGACCTGAAGCACGCGTTGCAACGAAGGCACGGCTCCGGCCGTGCCTTCGTCGTTGTGGGGCCCGCCGCCCTGCCCTCCGAGCGGTGGCGCCTGCGCAGCACCGGCGCCCGGGCAGTGCCCACGGCTGCCGCCAGGCTCCCTTTCCGACCGTGTCCCGAAGGGCCTGCAGGCTCTCTGGCGCGGGTTCCGAGACATTCATGACGGGTGTCACGGTTGCGTCATATGACAGACGCGGGCGTGTCACGTAACCGTTATGGAATGTGCACCGAAACGTTGGGCAGCCGCCCTTCGACCACCCCAGGAGTCTCTCCCGTGATCCACGCCTTCAAGTCGCGCGCCGCTGTCGCCATCCTGGCTGCATCGTCCGTGTTTGCCGCCAACGCCGCCGATGTCACCGGCGCGGGCGCTTCGTTCATCTACCCGGTCATGTCCAAGTGGTCGGCGGACTACAGCACCGCGACCGGCAAGAAGGTCAACTACCAGTCCATCGGTTCCGGTGGTGGTATCGCCCAGATCAAGGCGGCGACCGTGGACTTCGGTTCGTCCGATGCCCCGCTGAAGCCGGAAGAGCTGGCTGCTGCCGGCCTGGCCCAGTTCCCGTCGGTCATCGGCGGCGTGGTGCCGGTCATCAACGTGGCCGGCGTTGCCCCGGGCGCGCTGAAGCTGGACGGCCCGACCCTGGCCAACATCTTCCTGGGCAAGATCAAGACCTGGAACGACCCGGCCATCGCTGCCCTGAACAGCGGCCTGACCCTGCCGAACGCCAAGATCACCATCGTCCACCGTTCGGACGGTTCGGGCACCACCTTCAACTTCGTCAACTACCTGTCCAAGGTCAGCCCGGAGTGGAAGACCAAGGTCGGTGAAGGCACCTCGGTCCAGTGGCCGGCCGGCATCGGCGGCAAGGGCAACGAAGGCGTCGCTGCCTACGTGAAGCAGATCAAGGGCGGTATCGGCTACGTCGAACTGTCCTACGCCCTGCAGAACAAGATGTCCTACGCGGCGATGAAGAATGCTGCCGGCAAGATCGTGCAGCCGTCTGACGCCTCGTTCTCGGCCGCGGCCGCCAGCGCTGACTGGGCCAATGCCAAGGACTTCTACCTGGTCATGACCAACGCCCCGGGCGAGCAGGCGTGGCCGATCACCGCCACCAACTTCATCCTGGTGCGCAAGCAGCCGAAGAACGTGGCCGGCGCCAAGGCGACCCAGGAGTTCTTCCGCTGGATCTACAAGAACGGTGATGCGCAGGCCAAGCAGCTGGACTACGTGCCGCTGCCGGACACCCTGGTCAAGCAGATCGAGACCTACTGGACCCAGAACCTGAAGTACTGAGCAAGGCGTTCCCCCGCAGGAACGGGGATCGGCGGGTCCTCTCTCCCCCGCCGATCCCAACCGGGCGCTGGACCTTCGGGTCTGGCGCCTTTCTGTTTTGGGGGATCCTGGCCCGACCCCTGCCCTTGCAGAGCCGAGCCCATGCCCGGCTGCTTTTCGCCTTTGTAGAGTCGAGCCATGCTCGACTACGGCCCGCCAGCCGAGCATGGGCTTGTATGTTCCCCCCGGCTCCTACGAGGTATGTAGGAGCCAGGGTGGAGGGACCGACAAGCATGGATCTGCGGA
>NZ_JASGBW010000032.1:0-54702 GCF_030053215.1 Stenotrophomonas sp. PFBMAA-4
CCCAACACCTATGCCAGGCAGCTCAAGGCTGCCGCCTGAAACGGCTTCATGGCGTCCGTTTTCAGGGAGCCAGATCAGTGAGCGCCATGGATGGCGCGACCAAGCCCCCATGGATGGGTTTACGGCGTCCCCCTCAACCGGACCCACCCCGCCAACCCACGGATAGCCCGCTGTTGCTGTTGCTGTTGCTGTTGCTGTTGCTGTTGCTGTTGCTTCGGCGGGTGCAGGGCGCAGCCCTGCCAGCCCCCCCCTTATACTTCCCGCCGTGAGTACCTTCCCCACGCTCGTCACGCTGGAATCCCCCCTGCTGGTCGCCTACAGCGGCGGGCTGGATTCGACCGTGCTGCTGCACTGGCTGCAACGAAGCGCACAGGCCAGCGGCACGCCGCTGCGGGCGGTACACGTGCATCACGGCCTGCAGGCCAGCGCCGATGACTGGGTGCAGCACTGCCAGAAGCAGTGTGATGCCATGGGCATCGCGCTGGCCGTGCACCCCGTGCAGGTCGATACCGGCGCGGGGCTGGGGCTGGAAGCTGCGGCCCGCCAGGCGCGGCGCGCGGCGTTCGCCGCTGAACTGCGTGAGGGCGAAACGCTGGCCCTGGCCCAGCACCAGGATGACCAGGCCGAAACCTTCCTGCTGCGCGCACTGCGCGGCTCCGGCATCGATGGCCTGGCCGCGATGGCCGAAGACAGCGTCCTGCACGGCCACCGCCTGTGGCGGCCGCTGCTGCACACCGCGCGCAGCGCGCTGCGCGACTACGCCCATCACCACGCCCTGCGCTGGATCGAAGACCCCAGCAACGGCGAGGACCATGCCGATCGCAACTTCCTGCGCCTGCACGTCCTTCCGTTGCTGCGCCAGCGCTGGCCGCATGCGGCCACGGCCCTGGCCGGCAGTGCCGCGCACTGCGCGCAGACCCGCACGTTGCTGGACGAGGAAGATGCGGAACTGATCGCCCACCTGGAAGTGGCACCACGCGTGCTGTCACTGGAACTGCTGCGCCAGGTGTCACCGGCGCGCGGTGCCCGCGTGCTGCGTGCCTGGGTGCGCGCGCATGGCGCCGCGCCGCTGCCAGCCACGGTGCTGCGGCAGCTGCAGCAGGAACTGCTGGACGCGCCCAGCGATCGCCAGGCACAGGTGCGCTGGCAGGACCACGCCATCCAGCAATGGCGTGGCCACGCCTACCTGCTGCCGGCGCTGCTGCCCGTGCTGCCGGCGGACTGGCGGGCCGCCTGGGATGGCCGCGCACCGCTCCCGCTGCCCGATGGCGGCCAGCTGCGCCTGCTGGGCTGCGAGGCATTCGAGCGGCCCCTGCAGGTGCGTACGCGGCAGGGCGGCGAGCGCATCCTGCTGCCCGGCCGTACCCATTCACACGCGCTGAAGGATTGCCTGCAGCGCGAACACCTCGCGCCCTGGCGGCGCGCGCAGCTGCCACTGCTGTTCGACGGCGGGCAGCTGCTGGCCGCTGCCGACGTGGTCGTTTCCGCGCCGCTGCAGGCGTGGCTGCTGGCCCACGACGCACAGCTGCAGTGGCGCCCCGGCGGCTGGTGAATTGACCCCCGCGCGGCTGCCGTCCACACTTGTCGCATGGCCAAGAAGTCCCCCGAAAACGCCTCCCCCGTCACCCAGTTCGAGCAGTCGCTTGAATCGCTGGAACACCTGGTGGAGCAGATGGAAACCGGCGAGCTGAGCCTGGAAGCTTCGCTCAGTGCTTACGAACGCGGCGTCGGCCTGTACCGCCAGTGCCAGCAGGCGCTGGAGCAGGCCGAACTGCGCGTGCGCCTGCTCAGCGATCCGGCCCAGCCCGAAACCGCAGAACCCTTCGATCCGCCCAGCCATGACGGCTGAAGCGCAGTTCGCACGCTGGCGCGACCGTATCGAAAGCCAGCTCGACGCCGCCCTGCCCTCGCCTGCCGATGCCCCGCAACGCCTGCACCAGGCGATGCGCTATTCGGTACTGGGCGGTGGCAAGCGCATGCGCCCGCTGCTGGTGTATGCCAGCGGCCAGCTGTTCGGCGCTCCGCTGGACCAGCTCGATGCCGCCGCCATGGCGGTGGAAATGATCCACGCGTACTCGCTGGTGCATGACGACCTGCCGGCGATGGACGACGACGCACTGCGTCGTGGCAAGCCCACCACCCACATCGCCTTCGACGAGGCCACTGCGATCCTCGCCGGCGATGCCCTGCAGGCACGCGCCTTCGGCCTGCTGGCCGATGCACCGCTGGCGGCCAGCCTGCGCGTGGCCTGCCTGCAGACCCTGGCCCACGCGTCCGGTGCGTCCGGCATGTGCGGCGGCCAGGCGCTGGATATCGATGCCACCGGCCAGCAGCAGTCGCTGGCCGCGCTCACCCGCATGCATGCCCTGAAGACCGGTGCGCTGATCCGCGCGGCGGTACGCATGGGTGCGCTGTGCGGCCACGCTCCCGACGCGCAGCTGGCCCAGCTGGATGACTTCGCCGACGCCCTCGGCCTGGCCTTCCAGGTGCGTGACGACATCCTCGATGTCGAAGCCAGTTCCGAACAGCTCGGCAAGACCGCCGGCAAGGACCAGGCGCAGGACAAGAGCACGTTCCCGGCACTGCTGGGCATGGACGGTGCCAAGGCGCACCTGCGCGCGCTGGCTGCACGCATGCAGTCGGTGCTGGCCAGCCATGGCGAAGAGGCAGACGCACTGCGTGCGCTGGCGACCCTGGCGGTGGAACGGGATCATTGATCGCGCTCGCTGAAGCAGCCGCGCTTTGCGCTCGCCGGGCGTGGCCCGGCGCTACCGGCGACGCACACAAAAACGCCCGGCACTGCCGGGCGTTTTCGCGTCCACGTGCGGCGGATCTTACTTGATCAGGCGCAGGGTGAACGGGTAACGGTAGGTTTCGCCGTTGTTGGCCTTCACTGCGGCGATGATGCACAGGACCAGGTTGGCCACGTACACGATCGGCATCAGGATGGCGCCGATGATGACGAAGCTGAGGATCACGCAGACCAGCACGGCGATGGCAACGGTGATCTGGAAGTTCAGCGCTTCCTTGGACTGGTCGGTCACGAAGCCCTTGCCCGCATCATCCTTGTTGATGAGCCAGATGATCAGGGCGCCGATGAAACCGGTGAAGATGCCCAGCAGGTGCGCGGCCAGCGCCATGGTGCGCTGGTCGCTCGGCACGCTGGACGCGGCCGGCACGTTTTCGAAATCGCTCACGACAAAACTCCTTGTTTTTGGGTGGTCTTGACCGACCGGCAGCAGGCCGACCGCGTCAGGCGGCCATAGCTTACGCCATCAATGGCATCAATCATTACCGGCGATGGTCATCCGCCCGACCAGGATCGAGCCGGTACGGATGTGCGAGCGCGGGTCGACATCGCTGCCGACGGCCTCGATGGCGGCGAACATCTCCCGCAGGTTGCCGGCGATGGTGATGCCGTCGACCGGGTACTGGATCTCCCCGTTTTCTACCTTGAAGCCACCGGCGCCCCGCGAGTAATCACCGGTCACCCCGTTCACGCCCTGCCCCATCAGCTCGGTCACCAGCAGCCCGTCGCCCATCTGCCGCGCGATCTCCTGCAGCGAACCGGCGTTGGCGGCCAGCTGCAGGTTGTGCACGCCGCCGGCGTTGGCCGTGGTCTGCAGGCCCAGCTTGCGCGCCGAATAGCTGCCCAGCACGTAGCGCTGCAGCACGCCATCGCGCACCAGGGCCGAGGCCCGGGTCGCCACGCCGTCGCCGTCGAAGGCGGCCGAGCGCAGGCCCCGGCGCAGGTGCGGCAGTTCCTCGATCTGCATCCAGTCCGGGAACAGCTGCTGGCCCACGCTGTCCAGCAGGAAGCTGGCCTGGCGGTACAGGGCGCCACCGGACACCGCCGACAGCAGGTGGCCGACCAAGCTGCGGGCCACCTCCGGGGAGAACAGCACCGGCATGCTGCCGGTCGGCAGCGAACGCGGCTGCAGCCTCGACACGGTGCGCTCGGCGGCGCGGCGGCCCACGCTGTCGGCCGCCTCCAGGTCCTGGCGGGCCAGGCCACCGGTGTACCAGCCGTCGCGCTGCATGCCATCGCCGCTGCCGGCGATCAGGGCGCAGCCGACCGAATGGTGGGTGCCTCGCTCACGGCCGATGAAGCCGTGCGAATTGGCGTAGACCGAGACACTCTGCATGCTCGACACCGAAGCGCCGTCGGAATTGCTGATGCGCGGATCGGCCTCGCGGCCGGCTGCCTCGCAGGCCAGGGCCAGGTCCACCGCCTCGTCGGCCTGCAGCGCCCAGGGGTGCCAGCTGTCCAGATCGGGGAAGTCACGGGCCATCAGCGCGGCGTCGGCCAGGCCGGCGGCCGGGTCGTCCTCGGTATGGCGGGCGATCGCGCAGGCCTGTTCGACGGTGGCCGCCAGGCTCGCCTCGTTCAGGTCGGCGGTGCTGGCACTGCCCTTGCGCTGGCCGAAGTACACGGTCACGGCAATGCCGCGGTCGCGGGTGGACTGCACCGTCTCGACCTCGCCGAGACGGACGTTCACTTCCATCCCGCGGTCTTCGCTGCAGCTGACTTCGGCCTGGCTGGCGCCCAGCGCGCGGGCGCGCTCCAGCAGCTGCTGGGAAAGGTTGGCCAGGCGTTCCAGACGGGCCGGGCTGTCGTCGCCGACGGCCACTTCAGGGGCGATCACGTTCAATGCTTTATCCTGTGCGGGTTGGGCCCGGCATCACGCCGGGCGACTTTTTTTGAGATCAGGTAGGGACGATGCGCGGACGCGACGAAGAAACCGGTGAATTCCACGACAAGAGCCGCAGCCAGAACCGGCGCGACGCGCTCGATGTCCTGGCCCTGGGCGAAAAACTGGTGTCGCTGACCCCGGCCCAGCTGGCGCGCCTGCCGGTGCCGGAGGACCTGCTGCCGCATATCGCCGAGTGCAAGCGGATCACCGCCCACATCGCCCACAAGCGGCAGCTGGCGTTCCTGGCCAAGCACATGCGCCGCGAAGAAGACGCCACGCTGGACGCGATCCGCGACGCGCTGGACGCCAACAGTGAAACCGGCCGCCGCGAAGTAGCGATGATGCACCGCGCCGAAGACTGGCGCGAGCGCCTGCTGAACGACGGCGACAAGGCGCTGGGCGCGCTGCTTGACGATTACCCGCAGGCCGACCGCCAGCAGCTGCGCACCCTGGTGCGCAACGCGCAGGCCGAGAAGGCGAAGAACAAGCCGCCGCGCGCCTACCGCGAGATCTTCCAGGTGCTGCGCACGCTGATGCTGCCGGCCGCGCTGGGCCTGAAGGCCGCGGCCGATGAAGCCGACGACGTCGAGACCGACGAAGCCGACGAGGACTGAGTCCCCGCCGGCCCGGGCGGTGGCGCTGGCCATCGCCCGGCTCAGGCCTGGGTACCGCCGACAGTGATGCCTTCGATCAGCAGCGAGGGCTGGCCGACACCCACCGGGACACTCTGGCCGTCCTTGCCGCAGATACCGACACCCTCGTCCAGGGCCAGATCGTTGCCGACCATGCGCACCTTCTGCATGGTTTCCGGGCCGTTGCCGATCAGCGTCGCGCCCTTCACCGGCGCGGTGATCCGGCCATCCTCGATCAGGTAGGCCTCGGTGGCCGAGAACACGTACTTGCCACTGGTGATGTCGACCTGGCCGCCGCCGAAGTTGACCGCGTACAGGCCCTTCTTCACCGAACGGATCATTTCCTGCGGGTCGTGCTGGCCGGCACGCATGTAGGTGTTGGTCATGCGCGGCATGGTCAGGTGCGCGAACGATTCGCGACGGCCGTTGCCGGTAGGGGCCACGCCCATCAGGCGTGCGTTGAGGCTGTCCTGCATGTAGCCGACCAGGATGCCGTCCTCGATCAGCGTGGTGCACTGGCTCGGGTGGCCCTCGTCATCGATGTTGAGCGAACCGCGACGCCCGTCCAGGGTGCCGTCATCAACGATGGTCACGCCCGGAGCGGCCACGCGCTCGCCGATGCGGCCGGCGTAGACGCTGGTGCCCTTGCGGTTGAAGTCGCCTTCCAGGCCATGGCCCACCGCTTCATGCAGCAGCACGCCGGGCCAGCCCGGGCCGAGCACCACCGGCATCACCCCGGCCGGGGCCGGTACGGCTTCCAGGTTCACCAGCGCCTGGCGCAGGGCCTCGCGGGCGAAGGCCTCGGGGCGGCCGTCGGCAAAGAGTTCGGCATACCCATAGCGACCACCGCCGCCGGCGTAGCCCGATTCACGGCGGCCGTTCTGCTCGACGATCACCTGCACGTTCAGGCGCACCAGCGGGCGCACGTCGGCACCCAGCACGCCGTCGGTGCGGGCCACCAGCACGGTATCCACGCCACCGGACAGGCTCACCATCACCTGCTTCACCCGCGGGTCGGCGGCGCGCAGGTAGCCGTCCAGGCGCTTGAGCACCTCGACCTTGGCCTCGTTGCCCAGGCTGTCGATCGGGTCCAGCGTCGGGTACAGCGCGCGCGCGTTGCCACGCAGCAGCGAACGCCCGGCCTGGGCGCCGCCTTCGCGGGAGATCGCGCGGGCCGACTGCGCAGCGGTCAGCAGCGCATCGGCATGGATGTCATCGGAATAGGCGAAGCCGGTCTTCTCGCCGGCGATGGCGCGCACGCCCACGCCCTGCTCGATCGAATGGGCGCCGTCCTTGACGATGCCGTCTTCCACGCTCCAGCTTTCGCGCCGGGCATGCTGGAAATACAGGTCGCCGAAGTCGACGCCGGGGCCGAGCAGCTGGCCGAAGGTGCGCTCCAGGCCAGCGGTGTCCAGGCCGCCGGGGCGCAACAGGCGGTCCTGGGCAAGCGTCAGTGCGTTATCAGTCATGGTCTCGATCTGGGGGTCTGGAGGCGGCCAGGCAAGGCCGCCGGATGAACAGAGGCCGCGACGCTCAGCGCGGGCGCGGCAGGTCGGTGACGGTCGGCGGCACCGCCGGGGCCGGTGCAGGGGCGCGCGGCGGGGCCGGGGGGCGGTCGCGGCTGCGTTCGATCACCTCCACCTTGGGCTCCTTCCACGGGCCGGTGACCCGGTAGGTGCGGGCGCCGATCTCGCCCAGAGGCTTGGACAATACCGCATTGGTGGCCGCACCCAGCGCGGCGCCCACCGGGCCGCCGGCCACCGCGCCGACCACGGTCAGCAGGTTGCCGGCGCGCGGGTTGACGTCGATGGTCTGGTCGAACTGCTGCTGGCGCAGGTCGGTCTGGCCGCGGATGGTGATGTTGGCCGCCGGGCCTTCGATCAGCACCTTGTCCGTGCGCGCCATGCCATCGGCGAACTGCATGCCGCCTTCAATGTGGTTGAACGCAAAGCCCTTGGAGAAGAAATCGCGGAAATCGAACATCAGGCGACGCGGCAGCTGGGCCACGCTGAGCAGGCCCAGCACGCGGCCGGCACCGGGATCCAGTTCCAGCAGCTGGCCGTTGCGTGCGTCGATGTCGAGCGTGCCCTGCAGGTTGCCCAGCTGGAAATCGGACGGCCCGCCGGCCCACGCGGCCTGCAGCTGCGCCTGGCCGGAGCCGCCGCGCAGCTGGCCGGCGTAATCCAGGTTCTGCATCAGCCCGCCGAGGTCCTGGCTACGCACCTTTGCGGTCAGTTCGGTGCGTGCGCCCTCGCCCTTGCCCAGCCAGCGGCCGGTGATGTCGATCTCCTGGTCCGGCGCGCGGAAGCGCAGGGTGTCCACGTTCAGGCCGTTGCCCAGCGGGCGCGTGCGCAGCACGGCCTGGCCCAGCACCACCTTGCCGAATGTCAGGTCGGCGATGTCCAGTGCGAACGGCGGCAGCTTGGCCGGGTCCATGTCATCGGCACCGGTCTGCGGCCGCGCCGGTGCCGCGCCGGTGTCCGCCCCGGGCGCTGCCGGCGAGGACTGCCAGTGCACACGGTCGAGCTGGCCGCTGATGGTGCCGCCATCGGCATTGGGGACGCTCAGGCGACCGGCCAGCGACGGGCCGTCCAGGCGCACGTCCAGCGCCTGCGCGCCCGGCCGCAGCTGCAGGCGGGTCTGTTCGAAGATGCCGCCGATCAGCATCAGCCTGCCGACCTGCACGTCCACCGCGCGCAGCGGCATCGGGTCGCCATCGCCACCGGCGCCACGCGCCAGGCCGATCCATTCCAGCGCGTCCAGGGTCGGGCTGCGGCCGTTGATGGCCAGCCCGCTGGGCGGCGGATCGCGGTCGACGCGGTCGCTGCCCATCGTCACCTGCACGCCGGTCTGGTTGTTGTGGGTGCGCGCCGCCAGCGCCAGGCGCTGGCCGAAGGCCACGTCGATGCGGCCATCGCCCATCGGCAGCTGCGCCGACACCGTGGTCGCCAGCGCATCGGCGGCCGGCTTGTCCAGCGGCGCCGGCAGGTCCAGGCGGGTGCCCACCAGGTCCGAATGCAGGCGCAGTTCGCTCGGCGGGGCCGGCGCACCGGGCGCCACCTTGGGCAGGTTGACCGCAATGGTCCAGGCCGAGGTGCCCTCGAGATAGGGTTTCAACCAGGCCATTTCCGGCGCACGGTCAATCAGCACCTTGGCATC
This sequence comes from Stenotrophomonas sp. PFBMAA-4, assembly GCF_030053215.1. Lineage (NCBI taxonomy): Bacteria > Pseudomonadati > Pseudomonadota > Gammaproteobacteria > Lysobacterales > Lysobacteraceae > Stenotrophomonas > Stenotrophomonas sp. PFBMAA-4. Next base: position 8,486 of record NZ_JASGBW010000032.1, read on the forward strand.
CAGGCGTGCGGCCAGTTCCGATTCAAAGGCCCGCGCGGGATCGCGCACGTAGCCGCCGGCGCGCAGGCTCAGGCGGCCGTCCTGGCCCAGGTGCCGCACCGCCAGGTCCTCGGCGGCGAAACCACCGCTGCCGTAGCGCGCCTGGCCCTGCATGGCGTCGAATTCCAGATCGAAGCGCTTGTCCACCAGCTTCACGCCGGCCAGGTCCACCGTGCCCTGCAGGTGCCCGCCGCTTTCGTCGTGGTGCAGCGGCTGCAGCAGGTCGAAGTGCACGTTGGCCGGTCCGCTGGCCACGAGATTGTCCAGGGTGTCGCCGTAATCCTTGTGCAGGCCACTCTGCCGCAGCATCGCCAGCAGCCGCCCCGCCTCGCTCTGGCTGTCGGCACGCACATACAGCGGCGCATGGCCGAAATCCTCGATGCCGGCCTCGAACTTCTGCACCGCCACGCCGGCCAGGTCACCACGGCCCTGCATGTGGAAACCGGGGCCGATGAAGGCGATGTCGGCGTCGACCTGGCCCATCAGCGGCCAGTCGTGCTGGAAGCGGATGTCGCCGTTGCTGATGTGGCCGGTGGCCTCGAAGCGGCCATCGTTGTTGTCGAACGGCCAGTCGTCCAGGTCACCGCTGACCAGGCCGATGCCGCCGCGCACCTGGCCGCCGACCAGGGCGGCATCCAGCCAGTCGGTGGCGCCCTTGCTCATCTTGGAATGGATCCAGAACCGCTTGGCGGCGGTCATCGGCACATCGTCCAGCTTGGCGGCCAGCTGCAGCCACGGCCGCGTGCCATCGCCCTGGAACCAGACCCCGCCCCGCACGTCGGCCGCATAATTGGTGCCCTCCACCCGCATGGCAGGCGTGCCGATGCGCCAGCCACCGGCTTCATCGCGCCAGCCGACGATCTGCCCGGCCAGGTGCAGGTCGTGGCGCTCGCCGAAGCCGGTCGGCCAGTCGAACTGCAGTTCCTGCTGCGGCTTCAGCTGCAGGCTGAAACCATCGGCATCGCCTTCGAAGCGTCCGCCCAGGCCTCGAACCCCGGGGGCATCGCCGACGCTGGCAAAACCCAGCGCCTGCAGCTCACCCTGCGCCCACAGCGGGCCGTCGCGCTCGCCCTGCAACTGCAGCGCCTGCACGTCCAGTTGCGGCCTGGACAGGTACAGCCAGCGCCGCAGGCCCGGTTCCAGGCGGTCACTCAGGGCCAGCGCGCGCAGCGCGGTACCGGCCTGCACCGCCCCGCTGCTGATCCGCAGCTGCTTGCCCACCTGCACCTGCAGGCCATCGAGTTGTTGCTGGTCCGGCCCGGCCTGCAGGCGCAGGCGCGGCACCTGCAGCGCCCAGCCGTCGCCCTGGCGCTGCCAGCGCAGGCGGGCCTGCACGCGCTGCAGCTGCAGGCCCGGCGTGGTCATCCCCGGCAGCGGCGCGCCATCGATGCGCACCTCGCGCAGGTCCGAATCGGTGGTCAAGGCCACCGGCGCGAAATCGCGCAGGGCCAGCCACAGGTTGAGTTCGCCCTTGCCCTCGCGCAGGCGCACGCCGCCGGCCGCCAGCAGCGGCGACCACGCATGGAAATCGACCGGGTCGGCACCCAGCCATGCCTGGCCGTTGCCGTGGCGGCGGTCCAGGTCCAGCACCGCCGTCAGCGGCAGCGCATCGGTCTGCGCCCAGGCGCGCACGCCCACCCGCAGGCGGTCGCCATCCACGCGCAGGCGCAGGTCGATGCGCGGCAGCGTGGCATCCACGCCCAGGCCGGGCGCATGCACGCCCAGGCGGCCACCGATCACCTGCAGTTCGCCCAGCCGGCGCAGCGCATCCAGCGGATCACCGCTGCTGGATTGCGGCAGCCCTCGCACCGACCAGCGGCCATCGCTGGCCTGCTGCAGGTCCAGGGCCAGGCCGCGCAGGCGCAGTTCGGTCAGCGAACGGCCCGGCAGCAGGCCGCTGTACATCGACACCAGTACTTCGGCCTCGCCGATGGCCAGCCCCTGCCCGGCGCCGATGCGCAGGCCCTTGAGCTGCAGCAGCGGGCCACGGCGGGTCCAGGCGGTGTCCAGTTGTTCGAAGCGCACCGGTTGCCCGGCGCGCTCGCTCAGCCAGGCCGCAATGGCCTGGGGATGGCGCTCGGCCAACGGCAGCAGCTGGCTGAGCGTACCCACCAGCAGCGCCAGCACGACCAGACCGACCGCGCATGCAGCAACGAGATGACGGCGGATCCTTCGCAGTCGCAGGCGCGGCGGCGCGCTCATCGGCCTCGACCGATGCCCGGCCCGCATGCTTCAGAGCAGGACGACATCGAACTGCTCCTGCAGGTACTGCTCATCGGCCTGGAAGCGGATGCTCTTGCCGAGGAACTCCTCCAGCTCGGCCACCGCCGCCGACTCCTCGTCGGTGATGCGCGCCACGACCTTGGTCGAGGCGATCACCAGCAGGCGCGCCGCTTCGAACTGGCGCACCGCGCGGGTGATCTCGCGGAAGATCTCGTAGGTCACCGTCTCGGTGGTCTTGATCGAGCCTCGCCCGCTGCACTGCGGGCAGGTCTCCGACAATTGCCGTTCCAGGCTTTCCACGGTGCGCTTGCGGGTCATCTCGACCAGGCCCAGCGGCGAGAAGTCGTACACCGTGGTCTTGGCGTGGTCGCGGGCCAAAGCCTTTTCCAGCGTGCGCAGCACCTGGCGGCGGTGCTCGGCGTCATCCATGTCGATGAAGTCGATGATGATGATGCCGCCCAGGTTGCGCAGCCGCAGCTGCCTGGCCACCGCCTGCGCGGCCTCCAGGTTGGTGCGGAACACGGTCTCTTCCAGGTTGCGCTGGCCAAGGAACGAGCCGGTGTTCACGTCGATGGTGGTCATCGCCTCGGTCTGGTCGATGACCAGGTAGCCGCCGGACTTCAGCGGCACCTGCTTGTCCAGCGCGCGGCCGATCTCGTCCTCCACCCCGAACATGTCGAAGATCGGCCGGTCGCCCGAGTACAGCTCCAGCTTCTCGGCCAGCACCGGCATGTATTTGGCCACGAAGGCCTGCAGCTGGGCGAAGGTTTCCTTCGAGTCGACCTTCACCTTGTCCACGTCCTTGCGGATGAGGTCGCGCACCGAACGCAGCGGCAGGCTCAGGTCTTCATAGATGTTGCTGCACGAAGGGGCTTCGCGGCCCCGCCGTTCGACCACGTTCCAGACGCGCGCCAGGTAGGCCACGTCCTCGGCGATGGCCTCGGCCGGCTGCCCTTCGGCATTGGTGCGCACGATGTAGCCATAGCCACCATGCTGGGCCGACAGCTCGGTCACCAGCGCCTTCAGCCGCGCGCGCTCGCCTTCATCCTCGATGCGCGCCGACACGCCCACCACCTTGGACTGCGGCAGCAGCACCATGTAGCGGGACGGAATGCTGATCTGGGTGGTCAGGCGGGCGCCCTTGGTGCCGATCGGGTCCTTCACCACCTGCACCACGATGTCCTGGCCGTCGCGCAGCAGCTCGACGATGGGCACGCTGGACGGCGGCGGCAGGGTGGTGTGCTCGGTGTCGGCGCTGGCCACCGGGGCCGGCCGCACCACGTCGTTGGCGTGCAGGAACGCGGCGCGCTCCAGGCCCACCTCGACGAAGGCCGCCTGCATGCCGGGCATGACCCGCTGCACCTTGCCCTTGTAGATGTTGCCGACCACGCCGCGGCGCCAGCCGCGTTCGATGTGCAGCTCCTGCAGCATGCCGTTCTCGATCACCGCGACCCGGGTCTCGCGCGGGGTCACATTGACCAGGATTTCCTCAGACATCGGCAGCCTCCCTGGCGGCATCGGCAATGGGGGCCGGCACGCCGCAGCGCGCCAGCAGACGATCGGTATGAAGCAGCGGCAACCCCATCACGCCGGAGTAGCTGCCGGAAAGGTGTTCGATCCAGCGCTCGGCGCCTCCCTGGATGGCGTAGGCACCGGCCTTGTCCAGCGGCTCGCCGGTGGCCACGTAGGCGGCGATGTCGGCCGCGCTGATCGTGGCGAAGGTGACCTCGGAAACGACCAGTTCACTGTCCAGCCCGCCAGCGCCCACCACCACCACGGCCGTCATCACCTGGTGGGTGCGCCCGGCCAGCCGTGCCAGCATCGCCCGCGCGTCGGCCGCATCGGCCGGCTTGCCGAACACCTCGCCGTCGAGCACGACCTCGGTATCCGAGCCCAGCACCCGCGCCTGCGGGTCGCTGGCCAGCACCGCGGCCAGACCGGCGCGCGCCTTGTCGGCCGCCACGCGGCATACATAGTGTTCGGCGCTTTCGGCAGCCGCGCGCACCTCGGACACCTCCAGGTCGAGGGCCTGGAAGGGGCGTCCGAGTCGGGCCAGCAGCTGGTTGCGTCGGGGGGAGCGGGAAGCAAGATAGAGCATCGGCACAGCATAACCTGAGGGCGCTGCCTGAATCGTCGGCAACCCCGCCCGGCACGCCTCAAACCCCGAACGGACTCACAGCGCGTTCATCGCTACGACACCACCCTCACCGCCACAACAAGGAGATCCCATGCGCCGCACCGTCACCCCGCTGCTGCTCGCCCTGTCCCTCGCTCTTGGAGCCTCGATGACCGCCCACGCCGCCCCGTCGTCGCCGTCGATCGCCGCCGCGGCCGAAGGCACCCTGCTGAACATCTCGGCCAATGCCGAGGCCACCCGCGTGCCGGACGTGGCCACCCTGTCGGCCGGCGTGGTCACCCAGGCCGCCGACGGCAACAGCGCCATGCGCCAGAACGCCCAGCAGATGGACAAGGTGCTGGCCGCGATCAAGGCCGCCGGCATCGCCGAGCGCGACGTGCAGACCAGCGGCGTCAGCCTGAACCCCCAGTACCGCTATGCCGACAACGAAGCGCCGAAGATCACCGGCTACCAGGCCAGCAACACGGTCAGCCTGAAGGTGCGCGACATCGCCAAGCTGGGCAAGGTGCTCGATGCCCTGGCCGCCCAGGGCGCCAACCAGATCAATGGCCCGCAGTTCGAGATCGACCAGCCCGAGCCGGTCTATGACGAAGCCCGCCTGGCCGCGCTGAAGAAGGCCCAGGCCCGCGCCCAGACCTATGCGACGTCGCTGGGCCTGCAGGTGCGCCGCATCGTCAGCATTTCCGAGAACAGCAACGGCGGCTTCCGCCCGATGCCGATGATGCGGGCCATGGCCGCCGGTGCGGCGATGGACAAGGCCACCCCGGTCGCGCCCGGTGAATCGACCGTGTCGGTGAACCTGGACGTGGTGTTCGAACTGGGCCGCTGATCGCCCGCGCCCGGGTAGCGCGGGGCCGTGCCCCGCGAGCGCAGCGGCGCGTCTTCTCCCGCCGGGCATGGCCCGGCCCTACCGGCAGATGGGTCGCACGGTGCTGGCACATGGGTAGCGCGGGGCCGTGCCCCGCGAGCGCAGCGGCGCGTCTTCTCCCGCCGGGCATGGCCCGGCGCTACCGGCAGATGCCTCGCGCGGAGGCCGCCACATGGGTAGCGCGGGGCCGTGCCCCGCGAGCGCAGCGGCGCGCCTTCTCCCGCCGGGCATGGCCCGACGCTACCGGCAGATGCCTCGCGCGGAGGCCGCCACATGGGTAGCGCGGGGCCGCGCCCCGCGAGCGCAGCGGCGCGTCTTCTCCCGCCGGGCATGGCCCGACGCTACCCCTTCATGAAGGCCAGCCCAACGGCAGTGACCCTGCCTCTAGGCAGTGGCCGGGCGCCGGCGCTAATGATTGACTGCCAGCCGCGTGCGGCAACCCCGATGGCGGCCCTGGTGCGTTGAGGACTTCGTCACTGGCATGGAGGTGGACCATGGTTCGTACGTATCCCGTTGTACCGCTGCAGTTCGATCCCGCCCGCGTCGCCGCCTGGAGCGCGGCCATTGCCCTGCACCTGCTGGCCTTCCTGTTGCTGCTCATCCCGGCAACCTACCAGGCCATCACCGCCCTTCCCCGCGACAGTACCGAAGTCAGGCTGATCCCCAAGGAGCAACCGAAACCGCCGGAGCCGACCCCGGTGCCGCCGGAGCTGGTCCAGGTGAAGGTCGACCCCAAGCCGAAGACCACGCCGACGGTCGTCCCGCCCCTGCCCACCCCGACCGCAACGCTGGAAGAAGCCCAGGGCATCATCCTGCCCGCCGCCGAACCGGCACCGGTACAGGCGGTGCCTAGCGTGGCGCCCTCCACGCCGATGGCCGGGGTGCAGCTGCAGTACCGCAGCGCCCCGCCGCCGGCCTACCCGGTGCAGGCCGTGCGCAACCACGAACAGGGCACCGTCCTGCTGCGGGTCGAGGTGGACCCCAGCGGCCAGCCGGTGGATGTCAGCATCGAGCGCAGCAGTGGCTCGCGCAGCCTGGACCAGGCGGCCCGGCAGCAGGTCCTGCGCCACTGGCGCTTCGTGCCGGCCGAGCGTGATGGCCAGGCGGTAGCGGCCATCGGCATGGTGCCGGTGCAGTTCTCCCTGCCGCAGTAAGGCTTGTGCCGGCCCGGCGCACTGCCGGGCCGGCCATACGCACCACCTGCACCCCGTCAATAGCCGTTCACGCCAAAACATTTCGCTTTGGTCGAAAGATCGTTACGAATTCAGTAAAACTTCACACCGTCGTCACCTGCCAGAAACCTAGATTGATGTGTCCCCGGGGCACACCGGGTGACAGCCCTCAATGCTCGAGTTTTCCAGTCAGGAGAGAAGCTGTGAAACACCCGATCCAACGGCCCGCCAGCCGCCGCCAAAACCACCTGGCAACTTCCATCACCCATATCCTCGCTGGCGGCACCCTGCTGCTGGCCGGCGCCGCGGTCTCCTCCTCTGCCTTCGCACAGGAACAGGCCACCAACCTTGACCGCATCACGGTCACCGGTTCGAACATCCCGCGCACCAACACCGAAACGCCGTCCCCGGTGCAGGTGGTGACCCGCCAGGAAATCGACCGCACCGGCAAGACCACGGTCGCCGAATACCTGCAGACGCTGACCGCCGACGGCGCCGGCTCCATTCCCAAGACCTTCGGCAACGGCTTCGCCGGTGGCGGCGCGGGCATTTCGCTGCGCGGCCTGGGCGCCGGCTCGACGCTGGTGCTGTTGAACGGCCGCCGCATGGCGACCTATGGCCTGGCCGACGACGGCCAGAAGGTGTTCACCGACCTCAGCACCATCCCGCTTGACGCCGTCGAGCGCGTGGAAGTGCTGAAGGACGGCGCCTCGGCCATCTACGGTTCCGACGCGATCGCCGGCGTGGTCAACATCATCCTGCGCAGCGACTTCCAGGGCGCGATCCTGCGTGGTTCCTACGGCGTGTCCGGCGATGGCGACGGCGATGCCAAGAAGGCCACCCTGACCGCCGGTACCGGCGACCTCGCCAGCGATGGCTGGAACGCCTTCTTCAGCCTGGACGTCGGCAAGACCGACCGCATCCAGATCAGCGACCGCAAGAACCGCAAGTGGATCGGCACCGGCGACATCCGCCGCTGGGGCTACGATGCCGCCGATGCGCAGTTCCTGGGCGGCGCCTACCTGTCCGGCGGCACGGCCGGCGGCACCGGCCCGAACGGCTCGGTGTTCGACAACACCGGCCACCTGGTCGCCCTGCCCGGTTGTGCGGGCCTGAGCACCATCCCGGGCCAGACCGATGCCACCGCCCAGGCACAGGGTTGCCTGTGGGATCCGGCACAGCTGTACCGCGACCTGAGCCCGGAAGAGAAGTACGTCAACGTGTTCGGTCGTGCCAGCTTCGCCTTCGGTGAAGGTGGTGAGATCTACACCGAGATCGGCTACTCGAAGAAGGAAACCATCTTCAGCAACACGCCGTCCGGCGTGTCCGGCGGCTGGGGTTACCCGGGCGGCCCGGTCAACGCCAACAGCGGCCCGGGCGCAACCATGCTGTATGCCGGCCACCCGGACAACCCGCTGCCCTACGCTGCGCGCCTGCGCTACAGCGCCTGGGACGTGGGCCCGCGCGTGACCGACAACACCAATGAGTTCAACCGCTTCCTGGTGGGTGCCAAGGGCAACTGGGGTGAGTGGAGCTACGACACCGCCTACCTGCATTCGGGCACCGACCTGGTCAACAAGCGCACCGGCTTCCTGAACTACGACGCCGTGCGCTGCGTGCTGGGCAACCCGGCCTGCCCGTACGGCACCTGGCGCATCGGCGACAACGCGTCGCAGACGCCGCAGTCGGTCTACGATGCGATCAGCCCGACCATCAGCGCCCGCGCCAAGTCCAGCCTGGACATGTTCGACTTCACCATCTCGCGCAGCCTGATGGACCTGAAGGGCGGCCCGCTGGGCCTGGCCTTCGGTACCGAGTGGCGCAAGACCAGCAACAGCCTGACCCCGCAGACGTTCACCGACGTTGGCCAGATCATCGGCCTGGGCTACTCGGCCTATGACGGCACCCAGAACGTGTACGCCGGCTACGCCGAACTGTCCGCGCCGGTGCTGGAATCGCTGGAACTGTCCGGCGCCGTGCGTTACGACAAGTACGAAAGCGGTGAAGGCAAGGCCACGCCGAAGCTGGGCGTGAAGTGGACCCCGGCCGACTGGATCGCCCTGCGCGCCAGCTACGCCGAAGGCTTCCGCGCGCCGAACCCGGCCGAGAACGGTGACGGTGGCCTGGCCGCCTTCTCCAACGCACGCGATCCGGTGCGTTGCGCCATCGATCCGGCCAACGAGTGCACCGCGCGCTCGGTGGCGATCATCACCCGCCCGAACAAGGACCTGAAGCCGGAAGAGTCCAAGAGCTACTCGGTGGGTATCGTGCTGCAGCCGACCTCCAGCACCTCGATGACCGTTGACGCCTGGGAAATCAAGCGCACCAACGAAATCGCGCAGGGCAGCACCGCCGACGCCATCGCCGCCGGCAACGTGCTGCGTGACTCCAACAACATCGGTGGCGTGCTCAACAGCGGCACGATCCTGGCGGTCAACACGGCCTACGTGAACGCCAACTCCTCGCGTGTCCGCGGTATCGACACCGACGTGCGCCAGACCTTCGACCTCGGTCCGGGCCAGCTGGAGATGGACCTGCAGTGGAGCCACATCCTGAAGTTCGAACGTACCGAGGGTGACACCACCGTCGATTACGTCGGCACCCACGGCAACTGCGACGTGACCAACTGCATCGGTACGCCGCAGGACAAGATCAACTTCGGCACCACCTGGAAGCAGGGCCCGTGGAGCGTCAGCGGCGTGGTGAACTACATCGACAGCATGGAGAACAAGGACCGCCGCGGTGGCGACTACCTGGCCTTCTATGAAGATGGTTCGCCGGTCGAGAAGATCTCCTCCTTCACCACCTTCGATCTGTCCGGCCGCTGGAACATCACCGAAGCCTTCGAACTGAACGCATCGGTGCAGAACGTGTTCGATCGCATCGCTCCGCTCGACCCCAGCACCTACGGTGCGGTCAACTACAACCCGCTGCACTTCAGCGGCGCCATTGGCCGTTACTTCACCGTCGGCGCCAAGTACACCTTCAAGTAATCGAAGGCGCGTCACCTGCAAAGGCCCGGGCAACTGCCCGGGCCTTTGTTTTTTGCGGGATCTGTAGACCGGAGCCATGCTCGGCTGCTTCGCCTTGTAGAGCCGAGCCATGCTCGGCTGCGGTCATGAAGCAGAGCAGCCGAACGTGGGTTCGGCTCTACAGGGATCTCAGCGCCGGACAGTCGACACAAAAAAAAACCCGCATCTCGCGATGCGGGTTTTCAAAGGTGGCGCCCGAAGTTGGACTCGAACCAACGACCCCCTGATTAACAGTCAAGTGCTCTAACCGGCTGAGCTATTCGGGCAGACGACTAGTATAACCACTCTTCACGCGCGATGGTAGGGGTGATTGGCAATCATTGCCGCCGCGCGATACAGCTGCTCGGCCACCACCAGGCGCACCAGCATGTGCGGCAGCGTGAGCGGTCCGATCGACCACTTTTCATCGGCCAGCGCGGACACTTCCGGCGAGTGGCCTTCGGGGCCACCGATCAGGAAGGCGAGGTCCCTGCCCTGCCCGCGCCAATGCTCGAGGCGCTGCGCCAGCTGTTCGGAACTGAGCTGGCGGCCCGGCACATCCAGTGCCACCACGTAGGCGTTCTTCGGCAGCGCGGCAATCACCCGCTTGCCTTCATCCTCGGTGGCGCGGCGCGCATCGCGCCCCTTGCCACGCAGGCCCGGCTCGATTTCCACCAGCTCGAACGGCAACCAGTGCGACAGCCGTTTCTGGTACTCGGCAAAGCCCTGCGCGACCCAGCTGGGTGCGCGTTCACCGGTGGCGATCAGGCGCGCTTTCATCGATGGCATCTCCAAAACGTCGACGGCGCCATCGGCGCCGTCGAAGGGGTACAGCAACGCCGTGGCTCAGGCCACTTCGTCGTCGTCGCTCGGCGGCGGCTGGTCGCCAACCGTCCACAGGCGCTCGAGCGCGTAGAACTCGCGCACGCGCGGCAGCATGACGTGGACGATGACGTCGCCCAGGTCGACCAGCACCCACTCGGCTTCGCGCTCGCCTTCCACGCCCAGCGGCATCACGTCGATGTTCTTGGCGAAGCGCACGACTTCATCGGCGATCGACTTGACGTGGCGGGTCGAGGTGCCCGAAACGACGATCATGTAGTCGGCCACGCTGGACCGGCCGCGCACGTCGATCTCGACCAGGTCCTTGGCCTTCAGGTCTTCGGTGGCTTGGCGGACGCTGGCCAGCAGTTCCGGCACGGAGGGCGGCGGGCTGGGCAGATCGACCTTGATGGTCTGGGGCTGGGTCTGGTTGCTCAAAGTGGATCGACTCGATAAACGTGGGGGCGATTATACGGGCATGGCGCGCCTGCGCCATTCACGGCATGCATTCAGGGCGTATCGGGCCGGTACAGGCGCTGGTCGGCCACGTAGTCGGCCACCGCCGGCGGCAGCATGGCCCGCCAGGGCCCGGCGGCGGCGATCTGGGTACGGACGGCGCTGGCCGATTCACCGCGCAGGGGCTGGTGCAGGCGCAGCACGCGCCCGGCCGGGCTGGCGAACAGCGACTGCTCGTTGTCGGCCCACCGGCCCTCCAGGGCCTGGCCGAGCTCGCCGGCGACGGCATCGCGCAGGGGGCTGCCCGGGCGCTCGGCCACGATGAAATGGGCCAGGCCGAACAGCGCCTGCCATTCATGCCAGGCCGGCAGGGCCAGCAGGCTGTCGGCACCCACCAGCCAGGCCAGCGGCCGGCTCGGGCCGAGTTCGGCGCGCAGCTCGCGCAGGGTGTCCACGGTATAGGACGGGCGGCCGGGATCACGTGCGGCCCGGTCCAGCTCGCGGCGGTCCAGCAGCAGGCCGGGCTCGTCACCGATGGCCAGCGACAGCATGCGGCAGCGTTGTTCGGCGGTGGCGCCCGGGGCCGCGCGGTGCGGCGGGTCGGCGGCCGGCAACATGCGCACGGCCACCTGCAGTTCGTCGCGTGCGGCGCGCGCGATGGCCAGATGGCCCAGGTGCACCGGATCGAAGGTGCCGCCGTAGTAGATCCGCAGGCTCATCACTCAGGCGCGCGCGAGCAGGCGCACGGCGCGGGCTTCGGCCACCGCCACCAGCAGCCGCTCCAGCGCCAGCCAGGCGTCACCGTCGGCGCGGCCCTTGGCGATGCGGTCGACCAGGCCCGCCTCGGCCACGAAGCGCTCCCAGCGCTTGCCCTCAGGGTGCCGCTGCAGCGCGCGCTTGTACGGCGCCTGCCGCGATTCCCAGATGCCGCGCGATTTCATTTCGGCAGCCAGGTTGCCGCCACGGGCCTGCACCCGCGCCAGGCCGGCACCGGCCAGCAGCTCGCGGATCACGATCGGCATCAGCGCGGCCACGGCCTCGCCTTCGCCACGCAGGCCGGCCAGCATGCGCAGCACCGCCTGCGGCTGGCCCGAGAACGTTGCTTCGACCAGACGGAACACGTCGTAGCGGGCGGCGTCGGCCACCAGCGATTCCATCCGTTCCACGTCCAGCGGCTGGCCGTCGGCCAGCAGGGCCAGCTTGTCGATTTCCTGCGCGGCGGCCAGCAGGTTGCCTTCCACGCGTTCGGCCAGGCGCTGCACCGCTGCGCCATCGGCGCGCAGGCCCTTGCTGCGCAGGCGGCGTTCGATCCAGTCCGGCAGCTCATGCGGCTTGATCGCCCAGGCCACCGACAGCACGCCGACGCGGTTGACCGCCTCGGCCCACTTGCCCTGGTGGGCCTTGCTCCATTCGTTGGCGGTGATCAGCAGCACCACGTCCGGCGCCGGGTCGGCGCAGAACCGGCTGATGACTTCGGCGCCGTCCTTGCCCGGCTTGCCGCTGGGCAGGCGCACTTCCACCAGGCGCCGCGCACTGAACAGGCTCGGCGCGTTGAAGCTGGCATCAAGCTGGTTCCAGTCGAAATCGCGGCCGTCGGCGTCGAACACCTCGCGCTCGTCCACGCCGCTGGCACGGGCGCGGGCGCGCACCGCATCGGCGGCTTCCAGCACGCGCAGGGTTTCCGGGCCGGCGATCAGGTACACCGGCGCCAGGGCGGTGTCACCGCCCTGGCTGGCCAGCTGTTCCGGTCGCAGTTCCATCGTATGCGGCAGCTCAGGGCTTGACCTGCGCCGGCACGGTGGCCGGTTCGCCATCGGTCGACAGGGACGGCTTCGGTGCGGACAGGCTGCCGCCGCGTTCCAGCTCGGCACGCACCACGCTGTCGATGCGGCGGATGATCGAGGCGGACATTTCCCGGCGCAGCTCGTCGGCCAGGATCTCGCGTTCGGTGGTGGTACCGGTGGCGTCGGTCGGCGGCGACACGTAGTCGCGCGACAGTTCGATCACCTGCTGCGGCACCAGCTCGCTGCCGTCCTCGCGGCGGAAGATGAAGATGACCGCATAGCGCAGGCTGTATTCCTGTGCGCGGCCCTGTGCGTCGATGGCGATGGGCAGGTCACCCCAGCGCTCGGACAGCACCTGCAGCTGTGCCGCCGGATCCGTGCTGTCCTCGTCGGCCAGCTTCGCACCGGACGCCAGCAGGCTGCGGTTCAACAGCTTGACCAGCTCGCTGTAGGGCGCGGTGGAGACCACCTTCACCGGCGCGGTGTCGGTCGGCAGCATCAACTTGTTGCGCAGGTGGAAGCCACAGCCGGCAAGGCCGAGGACAAGGACGAGGGCAAGCAGAATTCGGGTCATGGGAACAGTCTGGCGGAGCCGGGCGATCACGGCAACAGACAGCGTGCCCGAGGACGCGTGAACGCAGGGCCATCGGCACGTGGCCGTGGCATGGCGACAACGCACCGGCCGCCAGGGAGGCGGCCGGTGCCGGGTGCATCAGGCAGCGACGATGTTCACGATCTTGCCGGGGACGATGATGATCTTGCGCACCGTCAGGCCTTCCATGAACTTGGCGGTGTTCGGCTCGGCCAGGGCCAGTGCCTCCACCTGCTCGCGCGCGGCGTCGGCGGCCACGTCGATGGTGCCACGCAGCTTGCCGTTGACCTGCACCGCCAGGGTCAGCGCATCACGCACCAGCGCGGCACTGTCGGCCTGCGGGAACGGCTGGTCTTCCAGCAGCGTCTGGCCGTGGCCCAGCACCTGCCACAGGGCGTGGCTGGCGTGCGGGGTGATCGGGTTGAGCAGCAGCACCACGGCCTGCAGCGCTTCCTGGCGCACCGCGCGCCCCTGTTCGCTGGTGTCCTCGAACTTGGCCAGTGCGTTCATCAGCTCCATCACCGCAGCGATGGCGGTGTTGAAGCTGTGGCGGCGGCCGTAGTCGTCGCCGACCTTGCCGATGGTCTCGTGGGTCTTGCGGCGCAGTGCCTTCTGGTTGGCATCCAGCGCGGCCACGTCCAGTGCCGGGGCGGCACCGTCGGCAGCGTGCTTGTGCACCTGGGCCCACAAGCGGCGCAGGAAGCGGGCCATGCCGTCCACGCCCGCTTCGTTCCACTCCAGCGACTGTTCCGGCGGCGCGGCGAACATCGAGAACAGGCGCACGGTGTCGGCGCCGTACTTGCCGACCATCGCCTGCGGGTCCACGCCGTTGTTCTTCGACTTGGACATCTTCTCGGTGCCACCGACCACCACCGGCTGGCCGTCGGCGATCAGCGTGGCGCCGGTGATGCGGCCGCGCTCGTCGCGCTGCACGTCCACGTCGGCCGGGTTGATCCAGTCCTTGGAGCCATCCGGGTTCGGGCGGTAGTAGGTCTCGGCGATCACCATGCCCTGGCACAGCAGGTTGCGCGCCGGTTCGTTGCTGTCCACCATCCGCGCGTCACGCAGCAGCTTGTGGTAGAAGCGGAAATACATCAGGTGCAGGATCGCGTGCTCGATGCCACCGATGTACTGGTCCACCGGCAGCCAGTAGTTTCCGCGCTTGTCGACGGCATCACGGGCACCCGGCGAGGTGTAACGGGCGTAGTACCAGCTCGACTCCATGAAGGTGTCGAAGGTGTCGGTCTCGCGCTCGGCCGCGCCGCCGCAGTCCGGGCAGGTGGTCTTGCGCCATTCCGGGTCGGTCTTGATCGGCGAACCGGTGCCCGCAAAGGCCACGTCCTCCGGCAGCACCACCGGCAGCTGTTCTTCCGGCACCGGCACCGCGCCGCACTTGGCGCAGTAGATCACCGGAATCGGGCAACCCCAGTAACGCTGGCGGCTCACGCCCCAGTCGCGCAGGCGGTAGTTGACGCGGCGCTGGCCCTGGGCCTTGCGCTCGAAACGCTCGGCCAGCGCTTCGAAGGCACCCTGGAAGTCCAGGCCGTCGAATTCGGCCGAGTTGACCAGTTCGGTCTGGCGGCTCTTGTCGCTGTACCAGTCCTGCCAGCGGGTGGCGTCCCAGGTGCGCTCATCGTCGTTGCGCGCATCCTTCAGGGCGATGACCTGCACGATCGGCAGGCCGTACTTGTTGGCCACCTCGTTGTCGCGCTGGTCGTGGCCGGGCACGGCCATCACCGCGCCGGTGCCGTAGCCCATCAGCACGAAGTTGGCCACCCACACCGGCACCTGTTCGCCGGTGACCGGGTGCACGGCGCGCAGGCCGGTATCCATGCCGCGCTTTTCCTGGGTTTCCAGTTCGGCTTCGGACACGCCACCCTGCTTCAGGTCGGCCAGCATCGCCGCCAGTTCGGGGTTGTTCTTCGCCGCGTGCAGCGCCAGCGGGTGTTCGGCGGCGATCGACACGAAGGTCACGCCCATCACCGTGTCCGGGCGGGTGGTGAACACGCGCAGCGGGTCCAGCGCGCTGCCGTCGACATCGCGCACGTCGAACTGGATTTCCAGGCCTTCGGAACGGCCGATCCAGTTGCGCTGCATGGTCTTGACCGATTCCGGCCAGCCGTCCAGTTCGTCCAGGCCGTCCAGCAGTTCCTGGGCGTAATCGGTGATACGCAGGAACCACTGCGGGATCTCGCGCTTCTCGACCAGGGCGCCGGAGCGCCAGCCGCGGCCGTCGATGACCTGCTCGTTGGCCAGCACGGTCTGATCGACCGGGTCCCAGTTCACCACCGCGTTGCGGCGGTAGGCCAGGCCCTTGCGCATCAGGCGGGTGAACATGCGCTGCTCGTGGACATAGTAGTCCGGGCGGCAGGTGGCGAACTCGCGCGACCAGTCGATGGCATAGCCCAGCGACTGCAGCTGGCTGCGCATGTGGTCGATGTTCTTGTAGGTCCACGCCGCCGGCGCGGTCTTGTTCTTGATCGCGGCGTTTTCCGCCGGCAGGCCGAACGCGTCCCAGCCCATCGGCTGCAGCACGTTGTGGCCGGTCATGCGCTTGTAGCGGCTGATCACGTCGCCGATCGTGTAATTGCGCACATGACCCATGTGCAGCGCGCCGGACGGGTACGGAAGCATCGACAGGCAGTAGTACTTCGGCTTGTCCGAGGTCTCGTCGACCTCGAAGGCGCGGGTGGCATCCCAGAAGCTCTGGGCGGCGGATTCAACCTGCTGCGGGTCGTAAACGTTGGGTTCGGCGCTGGTCATGTAACACGCGGTTGCGGCGGCAAAGCGGTACAGCGTACCGCAGTGCGGCAAACGTCTCCAATCCCGGGCCGGAAAGCCCCGCGCGGCGGTCGCCCGGCCGCCGTCTCAGCGCGCCCGCGACAGCGGCAGGGCCAGGGCCAGCCAGACCGCCCAGCAGGCGAAGGCCAGCCGCTGCGCCAGCGGCGCCGGCAGCACGCCCTGCAGGGCAAATGCGGCCAGGCCGGCCAGCGCGCCGCAGCCCAGGGCCAGCAAGGCCATCGCGCGCCCGTGCCCGCCGCGCAGGCGCGGGATGCCCAGCATCAGCGTGCCGACCACAAAGCCGAGCACCCAGACCATCCAGGCACTGGCGTGCAGCTGGCTGGCGCCGCCATGCAGGTCTTCCGGGTCCAGCGGCAGCAGGCCCATGGCCGCGAAGGCCAGGCCCGCCAGCAGCAGCATCTGGCTGCCCACCCGCGGCGCCCAGCCCGCCCCCACCGGCAACTGCCGGCGCAGGCGCTCGGCCACCACCACCGCCAGCGCACCCGGCAGCACCAGGCCCAGCAGGTTGAAGGCCAGCGCATGCGGCACGCCCTGGGCACCAAGCAGCGCCACCGGGTGCACAGCCTGGGCGTAGCCCGCCAGCCCCGCGCCGAAACCAAGCACGGCCAGCACGAACAACACGGCGGCCAGCAGCCCCAACCAACGATCAAGCCAGAGCACGGACATCGCGCGGACCCACCTGTAATGAAAGACCGCTGCATTGTCGCGGCAGGCACGACAACCGCCAAGCCATGGCGCGTTTGCCCGTGCCGGGTGTGACGACAGGGTTGAGACCGACATGGATCGACACCATAGAATCGGTCTCCAGTTGCCAGGCGATATCTCCCCCATGACCGAGACGACGACACACGTATTCGACGCCACCACCGCGACCTTCGAGGCCGAGGTGCTGCAGAAATCCCTGCAGACGCCGGTGCTGGTGGACTTCTGGGCCACCTGGTGCGGCCCGTGCAAGACGTTGGGCCCGATGCTGGAAAAGCTGGCGGCCGAGTACAACGGCGCGTTCGAGCTGGCCAAGGTCGATGTCGACGCCGAGCAGCAGATCGCTGCCGCTTTCCAGATCCGTTCGGTCCCGACCGTGTTCCTGGTCAAGGGCGGCCAGCTGGTGGACGGCTTCCCCGGCGCCATCCCCGAAGGCCAGCTGCGCGAGTTCCTGGCCCAGCACGGCATCGTGCCGGCCGATATCGGCGATACCGTGGCCGAAGACGAGGCGCCGCTGGACCCGCAGGCGCAGGTGGACGTGCTGCGTGCGCAGATCGCCGCCGAACCTGACAAGGACGAGCTGAAGCTGGACCTGGCCCTCGCCCTGCTGCAGGTGGGTGGCGTGGACGAGGCCGGCACGCTGATCGATGCCCTGCCCGCCAACCTGGCCACCGATGACCGCGCGGTGCGCGGCCGTGCGCGCCTGGCCTTCGCCACCGCGCTGAAGGATGCGCCCTCGGCCGAGGCCCTGGATGCCCGCATCGCCGCCGATGGCAAGGACCTGCAGGCCCGCCATCTGCGCGGCGTGCAGCTGCTGCTCGGCGGCCACGACGAAGCCGCGCTCGAGCAGTTCCTGGAGATGCTGCGGATCGACCGCACCTTCGCCGAAGGCCTGCCGCGCAAGGTGCTGATCGATGCCTTCAACGTCATCACCGACGAGGATGTGGTCGGCCGCTACCGCCGGAAGATGGCCTCGCTGCTGTTCTGAACGAAGGCACGCTCCGTTCAGAATTCCTGCACTGAACGCGGGCAATAATGTGATCGGTAGCGGCCTTTTGGCCGCTACGATCCATTCGGGGGGATGAGGTCGGGGCCATGGGGTCTTGCAGCTGCGCCCCCGCACAGCCGGGACAGCACTCCGTGACCGTTGGCCGTTCGTCGTCTTCCCTCGCCCGCCGTTTCGCCGCACTGCTGTGCGCCCTGCTCCTGCTGCCCGGCCTCGCCGTCGCACAGGACTGGAACTACCGGGTCCGCCCCGGCGATACCCTCTGGGATCTGGGCGGCCTGTACCTGAAGGCGGACGTGCCCTGGCAACAGCTGCAACAGCACAACCGCATCGACAACCCTTACCGCCTGCCGCCCGGCGGGCTGCTGCGCTTCCCGGTCAGCTGGCTGCGGGTCGAACCGGCCCCCGCGCGCGTGCTGGCCGTGCGCGGCATCGTGCAGCTGGCCGCTGCCAATGGCAGTGCCACCCGTGCCCTGCTCGCCGGCGAGCGGCTGCACATCGGCGACACCGTGCAGACGGCGGCCGATGCCAGCGTCACCCTTGAATTCGCCGATGCCTCGCGCCTGCAGCTGCGCGAGCACTCGCGGCTGCGCCTGGACCAGCTGAGCCGCTACGGCCGCACCGGCATGGTCGATACCCGCGTGCGCCTGCAGCAGGGCCGGGCCAGCAACCGCGTCACTCCCGCCCGCGGCCCGGCGTCGCGCTACATCGTCGATGCCCCCGCAGCCACCAGCAGCGTGCGCGGCACGGTGTTCCGGGTCAGTGCCGGCGACGGCACGCAGGTCGGTGCCACCGAAGTACTGGAAGGCCGCGTGCAGGTGGGTAATCCGCACGGCCAGCGGCTGGTGCGCCCGGGCCAGGCCAGCCGCAGCGCCAGCGCCGATACGCCACCTGAAGCCGTTTCCGCGCTGCTGCCCGCGCCGCGGCTGCGCAGCGATGCCACCACGCTGGCGCCGCTGCCGGCACGCCTGGCATGGGAGCCGGTGGCCGCTGCCGACCACTACCGGGTCGAAGTGGTGCTGGCCGCCACGCCGGAGATCCTGCTGTTCGCGGCCACCACCACCGGCACCTCGCTGGTCATCGACAACCTTCCGCCCGGCGCCCTGCGGCTGCTGCTGCGCGCCGTCGATGCGCAGGGCGTGGAAGGCCTGGATGCCAGCGCCGATTTCCTGCTGAGCGACCAGCCGCCGCCGCCGCTGACCGTGTCGCCCCTGCACGGCCAGGCCGTCAACAGTGACCGGCCGCGCTTCCGCTGGACCCAGGCCCCGGGCGCGAGCAGCAGCGTGCTGCAGATCGCCGGCGAGCCACGCTTCCTGCAACCACTGCAGCAGCAGGCCAGCACTGGCACCGACCTGCGCCTGGCCACGCCGCTGCCGCCAGGACAGTACTTCTGGCGCGTTGCCTCGCGCGATGGCCAGGGCCACCAGGGGCCGTTCGGGCAGGCGCTGCCCCTGCAGCTCACCGACGATCCGGTCGACCCGGCCCTGCAGCCGCCCGAAG
Organism: Stenotrophomonas sp. PFBMAA-4; assembly: GCF_030053215.1. Classification (NCBI taxonomy): domain Bacteria; kingdom Pseudomonadati; phylum Pseudomonadota; class Gammaproteobacteria; order Lysobacterales; family Lysobacteraceae; genus Stenotrophomonas; species Stenotrophomonas sp. PFBMAA-4. The sequence continues at coordinate 27,600 of NZ_JASGBW010000032.1, forward strand.
CTGCCCACGGCGAGCTGACCCTGCGCTGGCAGGCCGGCAGCGAAGGCCAGCGCTACCGCGTGCAGGTGGACCGCCGCGGTGACTTCAAGGCGCCGCTGGTGGATGAAACGCTGGCGCAGCCGCAGGTCAGCTTCAAGCGACCTTGGCGCGGCACCCTGCACGTGCGCGTGCAGTACATCGACGACGACGGCCACGCCGGTCCGTTCTCACCCGCCCAGCAGGTCAAGCTGCCGTGCCGGCTGTGCTACGGCGCCGGCGGCAGTGCCCTGCTGTTGTGGCTGCTGCTGTGAGACGCTCGCCCCTGCCCTGGTCGCGGCGCATCCTGCTGGCCCTGCTGGCCGGCATCGCCACGGCGGTGGTCAGCCACGGGCAGTTCCTGTGGCGGCAGGATGAAGCCACCTACGACCTGCTGGTGGGCGACTGGGACTACCGCCCCGACCCCAGCGTGCTGATCGTGGCCATCGACGAAGAGAGCCTGCAGCGCATCGGCCAGTGGCCGTGGCCGCGCTCGGTGCATGCACGGCTGCTGGACCGCTTGACCGATGCCGGTGTCGAACGGGTAGCGCTGGACCTGATGCTGTCCGAGCCGGACCGCCGCGACGCGCGACAGGATGCCGAACTGGCCGCAGCCATCCGACGCAATGGACGCGTGGTGCTGCCGGTGCTGGCGGCGCCGGCGGCAGGCGACCGCCTGGCCGAAGAACTGCTGCCCATCCCGCTGATCGCCGCCAGCGCCGCGGCCATCGGCCACAGTGACGTGGAAGTCGATGGCGATGGCGTGGCGCGCGGTGTCTACCTGCGCGCCGGCATCGGCCAGCCTCACTGGCCAGCGCTGGGGCTGGCGCTGTCCGGCCTCCCGGCCCAGCGCATGCATGGCCTCGCCGACCCCGCGCCTGCACTCGACTCGCCCTATCAATGGCGTCGCGACGACTACGTGCGCGTGCGCTATGCCGGCCCGCCCGAGCGGCTGCCGCATGTCTCCTACGCCGATGTGCTTGATGGCCAGGTCGAGGCGTCGCTGCTGCATGGCCGCCGCATCGTGGTCGGCATGACCGCCAGTGGCATCGCACCGCGCCTGCTGACCCCGACCACCCGCGAGTACTGGATGAGCGGCAGCGAGTACCAGGCCAACATTGCCTCGATGCTGCTGCAGGACAAGCAGATCAACGTGCTGCCGCGCATCGCGCAGGACGTGCTGTCCGGGCTGATGGCGGCGCTGTGCGTAATGCTGCTCGGCCTGCGCCTGCCGTGGCTGGCCGCGCTGTGCTCACTGCCGCTGGCTCCGCTGCTGGGCTGGCTGCTGCTGCGCGTGGGCAACCTGTGGTGGGCACCGGCCAGCGCGCTGCTCGGCGTGCTGCTGATCCTGCTGGTGTGGGCGGTCTGGCGCATCTCGGCCTGGCACCGCCACGCCAACCGCGATGCGCTGACCGGACTGGGCAATCGCCTGCGTTTCGAGCAGGCCCTGCAGGAGGAATGCGATGCCGCGCGGCGCAGTGGCAAGCCGCTGAGCCTGGCCCTGATCGACGTGGACCATTTCAAGCATCACAACGACCGCCACGGCCACCAGGCCGGTGACGGCGTGCTGCGCGATGTCGCGCGGCTGATCGCTGCACATGCACGACGCCCGCGCGACATGGCCGCACGTTACGGTGGCGACGAGTTCGCGCTGGTGCTGCCGGACACCCCGGCCGATGGCGCGCGCCTGGTGGTCGAAGACCTGATCGCCGGCGTGCGCGCACTGCCGCCCCCGGGCGACGGCCGCGGTGCCGGCATCACCCTCACCATCGGCGTGTACACGCGCGTACCCGATGGCAATCTGCATCCCCACCATTTCGTCGAAGGCGCCGACGCCGCGCTGTACCGCGCCAAGGACAACGGCCGTGACGGATATGCCATGAGTGGTGACCCGTAAAGTCGAGCTTGCTCGACTGGCGTTGCCGTTGTGCCCGTAGAGTCGAGCTTGCTCGACTGGCCGTTGCCGTTGTGCCCGTAGAGTCGAGCTTGCTCGACTGCCCTCCTCGATTCCACCGACAGCAGATTCCGCTTTTCCCTAGGGCCACTTCCAAAGTGATCCGCCACTCTGGGCCATGCCCAGTCCCGCCCTCCTGCGTTGCCGTACTTCAGTGGTTGGCCACTTCCATGTCATCACCAGCGTGGCTGCAGGCCGCCGCCCGTTGTTTGCCGCACCGGAATGTGCCGGCGTGCTGATGGATCAGTTCAAGGCCAGTGACGCGCGCGGAGCAAGCCGATCCTTTGCCTGGATCATCATGCCCAACCACTTCCATTGGGTCATGCAACTGCGCGAAGGTGCGCTGGGGCCGTGTGTGCAGTCCTTGAAGTCGCGGTCGGCCATTGCCATCAACGCGGCACTCGGTAGACGTGCGCCGGTCTGGCAACGCGGCTACTACGAACACTGGATCCGGGACGAGCACGATATCCGCCAGCAGGTCCTCTATGTGATGGGCAATCCGGTACGCGCCGGCCTGGCGTCTCGGTTGGGCGACTATCCGTATGGATGGTGTCGATGGCCGCTTATGTAGGAAAGCCAGTCGAGCAAGCTCGACTCTACGAACAGCCACGGCGCAGGCAGTCGAGCAAGCTCGACTCTACGAATGGCGGGCCGGGGTTCAACATACGCATGCGAATGGTTAGACTCGAGTCCTCGCCCCCGCGCCCCGCCCGCCCATGAAAGCCAGCACCTTCCGCCTCGGCATCAACCTGTGGCCGCCGTTCCTGTTCACCGGCATCCATGTCACCCGCATCACACCGGACTACCGGCAGATCGAGGTGGAGCTGCGGATGCGCCCCTGGAACCGCAACTATGTCGGCACGCACTTCGGTGGCAGCCTGTTCGCGATGACCGATCCGTTCTGGATGCTCGGCCTGATGCACACCCTGGGCCGCGACTACTACGTGTGGGATCGCGCCGGGGCCATCGAATTCCTCAAGCCCGGGCGCGGCACCGTCCGCACCGCCTTCCATATCGACGAGGCGGTGCTGGATGAGCTGCGCGCCGAGGCGGCCAACGGCGAAAAGGTGCTTCGCTGGTTCAGCAACGACGTGGTCGATGCCTCCGGCGACGTCGTCGCCCGCGTGCGCAAGCAGGTCTACGTGCGCCTGAAGCCGCAGGCGCGCGCCAACGCCGCCTGATCTACAGCGGCACCGACAACAGCGGCGCTGCCCCGGCCGGCATGTCGCGCGCCCGTCGCGGCACCTGCAGGTGCTTTCCATCGGCCGACAGCACCGGCGTCCGCGAGGGTGAGCGCCAGTGCGCCGGCAAGCGGTGCAACGCCTGCTCCGGTGCATCCGCCTGCTGCCGCAGCCAGCGCTGGGTGCCCAGCAGGCGCAGCCACGCCGCCGCATCCTGGCTGCGTGCGGCGTAGTCCTGGTAGGCCGGTGCGGCGATGTCACCGAGGACACAGCCGATCATGTTGGACAGGCAGCCGACGTCCCATCGGCCCACGCTGCCCACGACAACCGGCATGTCGGCCGCCAGCCGGCCGGTGGTGGCCGGGTCGCAGGCCCACCCCAGGTTCAACGCGATGCGGCCCAGGGTGTGTTCGCGATCCAGCATCAGCACGGTGCCTGCCTGCTGCAGCGATGCATCGATGGCGGCCTTGCTGATCGCAAACTCGCCCTGCATCGCCCTGCACAGGCTCTGCCCATCGGCATCCATCGGTTGCAGCGCGCGCTCGCAGGCGGCCGGCAGCACCTGGTCCGGTGGCAGCTCGGCCAGCATGGCGGCCAGCAGCTGCACATGGGTCCGCACCACGGCAGCGCCGATCATGCTGTCGATCAGCGTGTTGCCACCGCGCATCAGGCGCCGCCCCATCTGCACCGATCGGCAGCTGCCAGCCAGTGCGCCGGCGATGTCGCCCTGCACGTAGGCCAGCGCATGCGCGCCGGTGCCATCCATCAACAGCGCGTAGTTCGGCAGGGGCATCAGCCACGCCGTACCCGAAGGAACGAACGGGGTATCGACGTTGTCGACATCGGCAAGGCTGTCCAGCCGCGCGTGCAGTTGCAGGTGGCCGGCATGGGCAGCACTGAAACCCTGCTCGTCAGCGCGCACCTTCGCCAGGCAGTCGCCTGCGGCAGGACCACACTTCCCCCGCGGATCCAGCGCCACGGCCGGGTGCGTGGCCGCCAGCGCCGAATCGGCCATCCCCGGCGCAGGGCCCGCCTGCCAGCGCCGCACGTCCACGGCCAACGCCGCCTCACGCTGGGCAGGGTCCAGGCCATCAAAGGGCAGCGTCCACAGCAGCGCGAAGCCGTTCTTCCCCGGCGCCGGCTGCACGTCCTCCAGCCAGCGCACCTGTTCACGCTGGGCGGCCGGCAGCGGCCAGAGCCGCGACAGGCTCCACAGCAGCAGCACCAGCACGACCAGCCCCAGCAGGGCCCAGCCCACTCCGCGCAGAATCCTCAACACAGCATCCGTTCCCTGTCTGGCTCCCGCCCCGACCTTCCAGCGTAATCCAGCGCAATCGGCCGCTACAATGCGCACATGTCGCTCGAAGCCCCCGCCCTGGTCCCCCGCCCTTCCCTGCAGCGCCTGTTCCTGACCGGCCTGCTGACCCTGCTGCCGATCTGGCTGACCTGGGTCGTGGTGAAGTTTGTCTTCGTGTTGCTGTCGGGCATTTCCAGCCCGCTGGTGGTGCCGCTGTCCGAGCAGATCGCGACCAGCTTCCCGCACTACCTGGGCTGGGTCCACGCCGAGTGGATCCAGGACACCATCGCCCTGCTGGCCACCCTGCTGGTGATCCTGGCGGTGGGCGTGGCCAGCCGTCGCGTGGTCGGCCAGCGCCTGCTGCGCTGGGTCGGCGCCATCATCAAGCGCATCCCGCTGGCCAGCATCATCTACGACAGCGCCAAGAAGCTGCTGGACATGCTGCAGACCGAACCGGGCAGCACCCAGCGCGTGGTCCTCATCGACTTCCCGCACCGTGACATGAAGTCGGTCGGCCTGGTCACCCGGGTCATCAAGGAACAGGGCACTGACCGCGAACTGGCGGCGGTGTACGTGCCGACCACGCCCAACCCGACCTCGGGTTACCTGGAAATCGTGCCGGTGGAACTGCTCACCCCCACCGACTGGACCGTCGACCAGGCGATGAGCTTCATCATTTCCGGCGGTGCGGTGGCTCCGGCCAGCGTGCCCTTCACCCGCGCCGGCGAACGCCCGGAGTGAGCGGCACGCCCAGCGACGCGCCCTACGCGCGCCCCCTGCAGGACCGCGCGGTCCTGCTGTTCATCATCCTGGCCACGTTCTTCTGCGGCAACGCGGTGCTGGCCGAGCTGATCGGGGTGAAGATCTTCGCGCTGGAAGACACGCTGGGCATCGATGCACTGAACTGGAACCTGTTCGGCCAGACCGGATCGTTGAGCTTCACCGCCGGCACGCTGTTGTGGCCGGTGGTGTTCATCATGACCGACACCATCAACGAGTTCTTCGGCAAGCGCGGCGTGCGCTTCATCTCGTGGCTGGCGGTGGTGCTCATCGCCTATGGGTTCCTGTTCGCGTTCGCCGCCATCTCGCTGGCACCGGCCAGCTGGTGGGTTACTTCGATGGATGCGCACGGCGTGCCGGATTACCAGGCCGCGTTCGCGGCGGTGTTCGGCCAGGGCATGTGGACCATCGCCGGTTCGCTGGTGGCCTTCCTGGTGGGCCAGTTGATCGACGTGGCCGTGTTCCATCGCATCCGCCAGGCCACCGGCGAGCGCCATGTGTGGCTGCGCGCCACCGGTTCGACCGCCGTCTCGCAGCTGGTGGACAGCTTCGTGGTGATCTGGATCGCCTTCGTGCTGGGCCCGCAGAAATGGCCCACCTCGCTGTTCCTGGCCGTCAGCAGCGTCAACTACGTGTACAAGATGGGCTTTGCCATCGCCCTGATCCCGTTGCTGTACCTGATGCGGCGCGCGATCACCCGCTATCTGGGCGAGCCACGTGCCGCTCAGCTGCGCGCTGCCGCTGCGGCTGACTGAAGCCCCAGCGACGACAAGCTGACTGCGCGTTCACGCTGGCCGTACGCGCCCGGATCGTGCAAGCTCCACGGTCTGTGTTCCACGGAAGCTCCTGATGCCGTATCCCACCCGCGCCCTGGCCGCCGCCATCGCCGCGTTGTTCCTGTTCAGTGCCGTGCCGTCGGCAGAGGCAGCGAAGAAGAAGGCCAGCCGCCCCGCCGCCGCGCAGACGCGGCAGGCCGCCAAGCCGAAGGCCAAGCCCGCGCGCGCCACCCCGGCACGCGGCAGCTCCACGCGCCGCGCCGCCGCGCGTCCGGTGGCACCGGCCCGCGCCGTGCCCAGGCAGGTACAGCTGGAGCGCCTGTACGACGAATACTGGGACGCCTCGATGCGGTTGAACCCGCTGCAGGCCACCTTCCAGGGCGATGCCCGCTACAACGACCAGCTGCCCAACATCCTGTCGGCCGCATGGCGCCAGCAGTCGCACGATTTCACCACCGAATGGCTGGGCAAGGTCGAGAAGGTCGGCAGTGACGGCCTGCAGGGCCAGGACCTGCTCAGCTACGAAATCTTCGTGCGCGATGCGCGCGCCTCGCTGGCGGCCGAGCGCTACCCGAGCTGGATGATGCCGATCAGCCAGTACTACAACATCGCCAGCATCATGGCGATCCTCGGTGCCGGCGCAGGTGCGCAGCCGTTCAACACGGTCAAGGATTACGACACCTGGTCGCGCCGCTCGCTGGGCATCCCCGACCTGTTCAACCAGGCCATCGACAACATGCGCCAGGGCATGAAGGCCGGCGTGGTGCAGCCGCGCGACCTGATGGAGAAGGTGCTGCCGCAGCTGGACGCGGTGATCACCCCGACCGCCGAGGAAAGCATCTTCTGGTCGCCGATCAGGACCATGCCGAGCGACATTCCGGCCGAGGAAAAAGCGCGCATCAGCGCCGAGTACAAGCGCATGATCGAGCTGCGCATCATGCCGTCCTACCGCGCCCTGCGCGGCTTCATCGCCACCGAATACCTGCCGGCCACCCGCAGCAGCAGCGGCCTGGGCGCCCTGCCCGACGGCCAGGGCTGGTACGCCAACCTGATCGTGCAGACCACCGCCAGCGACCAGACCGCTGCCCAGCTGCATGCGCTGGGCGAACAGCGCGTACAGGAACTGAGCGCGCAGATCGCTGCGGTGATGAAGGACAACAAGCTGCGCGGCTCGCAGGCCAAGCTGCTGAAGAACATGCGCACCGACCGCCAGTTCCAGTACGGCGATGCCAACGCGCTGATCAATCGCTACCGCCAGCTGCAGCAGCAGGTGGATGCGCGCCTGCCGCAGGTGCTGGACACCCTGCCGAAGGACCGCCTGGAAGTACGCGCGGTCGAGCCGGACCGTGCACTGACCGCCGCTGCCGCCGCCTACCAGCCCGGCCAGCCGGGACAACCGGGCGTGCTCTACGTCAACACCCGCGACCTGCCCAGCCGCAAGCGCTGGAGCGTGCCGGTGCAGTACCTGCATGAAGCCATCCCCGGCCACCACGTGCAGCTGGGCCTGCAGCAGGAACTGGCCAAGCTGCCGCGCTTCCGCCGCCTGGGCGGCGACCTTGCCTTCGTCGAAGGCTGGGGCCTGTATGCCGAAACCCTCGGCGAGGAACTGGGCGTCTACACCGATCCCTACGACCGTATCGGCTACCTGTACTCGCGCCTGCTGCGCGCGGCCCGCGTGGTGGCCGACACCGGCGTGCACTCGCAGGGCTGGAGCAAGCAGCAGGCAGTGAACTACCTGCAGAAAGCCGTGGACATGAGCGAGGACGACGCCAGCGCCGAAGTTGAACGGATCATGGCCCAGCCGGGCCAGGCGCTGTCCAACGTGGCGGGCCTGAGCCGCATCCTGGCCCTGCGTGACAAGGCCCGAGCGCGCCAGGGCGCAGCCTTCGACCTGCGTCGCTTCCACGCCGAAGTGCTGAAGGACGGCTCGATGCCGCTGGACGTGCTGGAGCGCAAGGTGGACCGCTGGCTTGACCAGCCCGCCGCGACGGCACCGGCCACGGCAACGCCATGACCCGCGCAGCGACCGGCGGCCTGCTGGGCATCCACCATGCCGCCGTCATCTGCAGCGATTACGCACGTTCGAAGGATTTCTACGTGCGCATCCTCGGCCTGCGCGTGCTGGCCGAGAACCACCGTGCCGCGCGCGACTCGTGGAAGCTGGACCTGGCCCTGCCCGACGGCGGCCAGCTGGAGCTGTTCTCCTTCCCGGCACCACCGCCCCGGCCCAGCCGGCCCGAGGCCCAGGGCCTGCGCCACCTGGCCTTCCGGGTGGCGGCACTGGAACCGTTCATCCAGCGCCTGGCCGAGCATGGCGTAGCCTGCGAACCGATCCGCGTGGACGAGTACACCGGCGCCCGCTTCACCTTCTTCGCCGACCCTGACGACCTGCCGCTGGAGTTGTACGAAGTCGGTTGATCCGCCCCCGTGCCGACCAACGGTCGGCACCCACCACCAGCCGCGATCCGGCCCCGTGCCGACCAACGGTCGGCACCCACCACCAACCGCGATCCGACCCCGTGCCGACCAACGGTCGGCACCCACCACCAACCGCGATCCGACCCCGTGCCGACCAATGGTCGGCACCCACCACCATCCGCGTGAATCGGCACCCACCATCAGCCGCGTGAACCTGTCGAAGGCTGGGCACTGTGGGTTTGCGGGGTGTGAGCCGCATGGATGCGGCGACCAAGCCTACATGGACGTATTTACGGCGTCCCCGCAAACCCACAGTGCCCCGCCATCCCACGGAATGCCGCTTCTGCCTTTGACGTTGATTTCAGCAGGTGCAGGGCTGCAAGCCCTGCAAAGCCCCCCTTCCCCATACCCCGCCGAATGGGTATACAGTTGCCCTGTACCGGCAACGTGCCGGAATGAGCCCTGGGAGGGGACCATGCGCAAGACCTTCAAGACCCTGTTGCTGGCACTGCCGCTGTGCCTGGCCGCCCTGTCGGCCCAGGCCGCCGACAGCGCCGCCGGCCGCTGGAAGACCATCGACGACAAGACCGGCAAGGTGAAGTCGATCGTGGAGATCAGCCAGGCCGCCAATGGCGGGCTGAGCGGCAAGGTGGTCGAGATCCTGCAGTCCGACAAGGGTCCCAACCCCGTCTGCGACGGCTGCGAAGGCGCCAACAAGAACAAGCCGGTCAAGGGCATGACCATCCTGTGGAACCTGTCGCAGGACAAGGGCAGCCACAGCAAGTGGTCCGGCGGCACCATCCTCGACCCGGCCAACGGCAAGACCTACAAGTCAAAGCTGGAGCTGCAGCCGGGTGGCGGCAAGCTGGACGTGTCCGGCTGCATCGCCTTCATCTGCCGCACCCAGACCTGGGTCCGCGAGTAAGGCCCACGGCCCGCGCATTACCCCCCGTGACCCGGCCTTGGCCGGGTCACCTCGTTGCAGGCATGCGATACTCTGCGGTTCCCCTCGGCTGCACCCCGCGACCATGACCCGTACCGCGCTCGTCACCACCGCCCTGCCCTACGCCAACGGCCCCCTGCACCTGGGCCATCTGGTCGGCTACATCCAGGCTGACATCTGGGTGCGCGCGCGGCGAATGAGCGGCGGCAAGGCCTGGTTCGTGTGCGCCGACGATACCCACGGCACGCCCATCATGCTGGCCGCGGAAAAGGCCGGGGTCACCCCGGAAGCCTTCATCGCCAACATCCAAGCCGGCCATGAGCGCGATTTCGCCGCCTTCAGCGTGGCGTTCGACCACTACGACTCGACCAACTCGGCGGCCAACAAGGCGCTGACCGAGCAGTTCTACCTGAAGCTGGAAGCGGCCGGCCACATCAGCCGCCGTTCGGTCGCCCAGTTCTACGACCCGGCCAAGGGCATGTTCCTGCCCGACCGCTACATCAAGGGCATCTGCCCGAACTGCGGCAGCGCCGACCAGTACGGCGACAACTGCGAAGTCTGCGGCGCCACCTACAACCCGACCGACCTGAAGGATCCGAAGTCGGTGATCTCCGGCGCCACGCCGGAAATCCGCGATTCGGAACACTTCTTCTTCGAGGTCGGCCGTTTCGAAGGCTTCCTGCGCAGCTGGCTGGCCGGCGATGTCGCCCTGCCCGGCGTGAAGGCCAAGCTGATGGAATGGCTGGATGCCGAAGGTGGCCTGCGCGCGTGGGACATCTCGCGCGATGCGCCGTACTTCGGCTTCGAGATCCCCGGCCAGCCGGGCAAGTACTTCTACGTCTGGCTGGATGCGCCGATCGGCTACCTGTCCAGCTTCCAGACCCTGTGCGGCAAGCTCGGCGAAGACTTCGAATCGCACCTGCGCGAAGGCACCAGCACCGAACTGCACCACTTCATCGGCAAGGACATCGTCAACTTCCACGGCCTGTTCTGGCCGGCGGTGCTGAACGGTACCGGCCACCGCGCGCCCACCCGCCTGCACGTCAACGGCTACCTGATGGTCGACGGCGCGAAGATGAGCAAGTCGCGCGGCACCTTCGTGATGGCGCGCACCTTCCTCGACGCCGGCCTGGAACCGGAAGCCCTGCGTTACTACTACGCGGCCAAGACCAGCGGCGGCGTGGACGACCTCGACCTGAACCTGGGTGACTTCGTCGCACGCGTGAATGCCGACCTGGTCGGCAAGTTCGTCAACCTGGCCAGCCGCTGCGCCGGCTTCATCAGCAAGCGCTTCGACGGCCTGCTGGCCGCGCAGCTGCCCGATGCTGCGCAATACCAGCGCTTCGTCGATGGCCTGGCGCCGATCCGTGAAGCCTACGAGCGCAACGACCCGGCCGCCGCCATCCGCCTGACCATGACCCTGGCCGACGAAGCCAACCGCTACATCGACGAGGTCAAGCCGTGGGTCATCGCCAAGCAGGAAGGCGCCGACGCGCAGCTGCAGGCGGTGTGCAGCCAGGGCCTGAACCTGTTCCGCGTGCTGGTCACCGCCCTGAAGCCGGTGCTGCCGGCCACCGCCGCGCAGGCCGAGGCCTTCCTGGCCGCGCCGGTGAACGACTGGACCGCACTGGCACAGCCGCTGCTGGGCCACCGCATCGCCGAGTACACCCCGCTGTTCACCCGTATCGACCCGAAGAAAATTGACGCCATGATCGACGCCTCCAAGGACACCCTGCAGCCGGCCGCCGCTGCCGCCCCCGCCGCCAGGACCGAAGCCGTGAAGCCGGCTGCCCCGGCCCCGGCCCCGGCCAAGGACGAAACGAAGAGCGCCGACGCACCGGCCTACATCGGCATCGATGATTTCGCCAAGCTCGACCTGCGCATCGGCAAGGTGCTGGTGTGCGAGTTCGTGGAAGGTTCGGACAAGCTGCTGCGCTTCGAACTGGATGCCGGCGAGCTGGGCAAGCGCCAGATCTTCTCCGGCATCCGCGGCAGCTACGGCGAGCCCGAAGCGCTGGTCGGCCGCAGCGTGGTGTTCATCGCCAACCTGGCCCCGCGCAAGATGCGCTTCGGCCTGAGCGAAGGCATGATCCTGTCGGCCGGTTTCGACGGCGGCGCGCTGGCGCTGCTGGACGCCGACAGCGGCGCGCAGCCGGGCATGCCGGTCCGCTGATGCCCTGCGGGCGCGGCCCTCGCCGCGCCCTCCACGCAGACCGCCCCGGAAGGCACCGCCATGGGAGTGAGCAGGATGGAACTGGCGCTGTTCGATTTCGACCACACCGTCACCACCTGCGATACCTATGGCCGCTTCCTGCGCCGCGTGGCCACGCCGGAACAACTGGCGCGCGCGTGGTGGAAGGTCGGTCCGTGGCTGCTGGCCTACCGCCTGCGCATCATTTCCGCCGAGCGCATCCGCGCCCGCGTCACCCGCCTCACCTTCAGCGAACGCCACGCCGATGACATCGCAACGCTCGCGGCCGGTTTCGCCCGCGAGGTGCTGCCCGAGGTGGTACGCCCGGAGATGCTGGAACAGATCCGCTGGCACAAGGAACAGCAGCACACCGTGGTGATCGTGTCCGGCTCGCTGGACCTGTACCTGAGGCCGTGGTGCGAGCAGCTGGGCCTGCAGCTGATCTGCAACCGGCTGGAAAGCCAGGATGGCCGCCTGACCGGCCGCTATGCCGGTGGTGACTGCGGCCCGCGCAAGGTCGAGCACATCCGTCGCCAGTTCGACCTGTCGCGCTACCTGCGCATCCACGCCTACGGCGACAGCTACGAAGACCGCCCGATGCTGGCCCTCGCCCACGAGCGCTGGTACCGCGGCAGACCCCTGAAGTGATTCCAACGCGCAGCCTTCGCCACGCATGAGCCTGATCCCGCCCCTGACCGAACGCCTGGACCGCTTGCTGCCGCAGACCCAATGCGGGCAATGCGGCTATGACGGCTGCCGCCCGTATGCACAGGCGATGGCGCGCGGCGACGTGGGCGTGGACCGCTGCCCGCCCGGCGGTGATGCCGGCGCACGCGCACTGGCCCAGGTGCTGGGCGTGCCCGCCGTGCCGTTCGACCGCACGCGCGGCACGCACAAGGCGCCGCAGGTCGCGCTGATCGTCGAAGCCGACTGCATCGGCTGCACCAAGTGCATCCAGGCCTGCCCGGTGGATGCCATCGTCGGCGGCGCCAAGTACATGCACACGGTGATTGCCGACCTGTGCACCGGCTGCGAGCTGTGCATCCCGCCGTGCCCGGTGGACTGCATCGATCTGGTGCCGGTGTAGCGGGCGTCTCAACCCTCGTCGCAATCGCCCCCTGCTGCGCGGTCCACGCCGTCAAGGAAAAAGACGCGCCTCGCAGATTGATCCCCGGACTGCGACAGATGCGACACCGCGCTGCCGCATGCGCAGCGGCATGCAAGACTCCCGCACACGTCCTGAAACGGACCACCCGAGCAGGTGGCCGGTTTTCAAGCCACGTTCCGCCCGCCACCTTGCCGTGGCGGCAACCGATTGCCCTGAACGGAGCTGTGCCATGACCCCTTCGGACCTATCCGGCGCCTGCGCCAGCGACGCCACCGATGCAGCGGACGAGATCCAATGCGATCCCGCCAGGTTGATGGCGCTGCTGCAGAAGATCAGTGCAGGTGCCCCCGCCGGTGGATTCCTGTGGCCGGAAGGCTGCTTCCTGTCCGGCGGCCACGTGGGCCTGACCGAAGCCGACCGTATTCTGGCCGGCCTGCGCGTGGTGCAGGAAGTCGTGCTTGCCGCCGAACGCAGCCGCAGTCATGACGACGCCGACGAATACGTGGGCGACCGCTTCATGGCAAGCCTGATGCAGGCGTGCATCGCGCTCTCGGCACACGCCGCCAGCAGGATCCATTCGCAGTAGCTGCAGCGGGGCCAGAGCCCTCTCCGCGGGAGAGGGATCAGACCCCGGCTCACGGAATTACGGCACGGCCGCCGTGATCACGATCTCCACCTTCCACTCCGCATGCGCCAGCTTCGCTTCAAACGTCGCACGCGCCGGGGTCGCACCTTCAACCACCCACTCGTCCCACGCCTTGTTCATGCCGTCGAAATCGGCAATGTCGGCCAGGAACACTTCCGCGCGCAGCACGTGCTGGCGATCACTGGCCACCAGCGCCAGCAGCTTGTCGATCTCCGCCAGTACCTGCCGGGTCTGCCCGGTGATGTCCTGGCTGGTGTCTTCCGGAATCTGGCCGGAAAGGTAGGCGACCTTGTTGTGCACGGTCATCTCGGACATGCGCGGTCCGATGTCGTAACGCTCCATCATGGGCGTGGCTCCTGCGGGTGGACAGGCCTTCATTCTCACCCAGCCGGGGCCGGAAGTGTGTACCCGGCGCGGCCGCTCGCTGCCGCCAATCGCCGCACAGTGCCGGTGCTGGTCAAACGCCATCGACAGGCGCACGATGCGCCACGTTCACGTTGACACCACCCTCGCCCCCGCTGACGCACCCTTGCGCCGATGACCCACGCCCCCGATTCCACCACCGCTTCCCATACCCCGGCATGGAAGCGGGTCCTGACCATCGTCATCCCGCTGCTGATCCTGGCGCTGGCCCTGCACGGGCTCGCCAACGAATTCGACGAGCATGGCTACCGCGCCATCCGCGACGCCTTCCACAAGCTGACCGGCGCGCAGATCGCGCTGACCGTGCTGCTGGGCCTGGCCAGCTACGCCTGCCTGATCGGCTTTGATGCCATCGGCCTGCGCCGCAGCGGCATCCGCGTACACCCCGCGCGCGTGGGCATCACCGCGTTCCTGGCCCACACCCTGGGCCAGACCGTGGGCTTTGCCGCATTGACCGGTGGCGCGGTGCGCCTGCGCGGCTACCGCAGCGCCGGCCTGGACCTGGCGCAGATCGGCCAGGTGGTACTGATGAGCACGCTGGGCTTCGTGTTCGGTGCCTGGCTGCTGATCGGCGTGGCGCTGTGCATGGAACCGGCCGCGGCCGCGCTGGCCCTGCCGCTGGACCCGGCGGCGGTGCGCGTGGTCGGCATCCTCGCCCTGCTCGCCTACGCCGCCACCGTGCTGCTGGTCGGCCGCAACGGCCGCCAGTTCCGCATCTTCGGCCATGGCCTGTGGCTGCCCGACCGCCGCACCATGCTCGGCGTCACCGTGCTCAGCGTCATCGAACTGGTGCTGGCCAGCGCCGCGTTCTACGTGCTGCTGCCCGACTCCACGCCCACCGGCCTGCCCGGCTTCGTCGGCCTGTATCTGGTGGCCGTGCTGGCCGGCCTGGTGTCCACGGTGCCGGCGGGCCTGGGCGTGTTCGAATGGAGCCTGCTGAAGCTGCTGCCGCAGGTCGCACCGGCCGCAGTGCTGGCCGCCGCGCTGATCTACCGCGTCACCTACTACGTGCTGCCGCTGCTGCTGGCCACCCTGCTCGCCCTTGCCCCAGCCCTGCGCCAGCCGCTGCAGGCCAGCGCCGGCGCCACCCGCGCCGGCTGGCACGCGCTGCGGCCATGGCTGCCGCAGATCATCGCCCTGGCCGTCTTCAGCATCGGTGCCGCGCTGGTCATCGATGGCACGCTGCCGACACCGCGCCGCCATCTCCTCAACGCCTCGCTGCCCATCCTGGAAACCTCGCACCTGATCGGCAGCCTCGGCGGCGTGGCCCTGCTGCTGATCGGCCAGGGCCTGGCCCGGCGCAGCCATGCCGCGTGGATGCTGGCAATGGCGGTATGCGTGGTCACGCCGCTGCCGCTGTGGCTGCGCGGTGGCCAGCCGCTCATTGCCGTATCGGCGCTGCTGGTGGCGATGGCGCTGTGGGCCGCGCGCCGCGAGTTCTACCGCCAGGGCGCGCTGCTGGATGAAGCCTGGTCGTGGCCGTGGCTGCGCAACCTCGGCCTAGTCCTGGTAGCGGTGACCTGGCTGCTGTTCTTCACCTACAGCCACGTCGAATACCAGAACGAACTGTGGTGGCAGTTCGCGGTGTCGGGCAACGCGCCGCGTGCGCTGCGCGCGTTGCTGGTGGTGGCCATCGCGCTGGTGATGTTCGGCCTGGCGCGCCTGCTGCACAGCACGCGCACCCCGTTGCCGGCTGCCGACGATGCCACCCTGCAGGCGCTGGCACCGGTGCTGGCCGGCGCCACCGACACCCAGGCCTGCCTGGTGCTGACCGCCGACAAGGCGGTGCTGCGCGACGAGGCGAAACAGGGCTTCGTGATGATGCAGCGCTATGGTGGCTCGCTGATCGCGATGGGCGATCCGGTCGGCCCGCCGGAGGTGGCCCGTGCGCTGATCTGGCGCTTCCGCGAGGAAGCCGACCGGCTTGGCCTGCGCCCGGTGTTCTATCAGGTGGGCGAAGCGTACTGGCAGACCTATTTGGACCTGGGCCTGGGCCTGGTCAAGCTGGGCGAAGAGGCGATGGTGCCGCTGCATGACTTCGGCCTGGAAGGACGCGAACGCGCCGACCTGCGCCAGGCCTGGAACCGCGGCAAGCGCAGCGGCCTGTCATTCCGGGTGGCGCCGGTGGAAGAGATTCCCGAACTGCTGCCGCGCCTGCACGCCATTTCCAACGCCTGGCTGGACGACAAGGCCGGCGACGAAAAGGGGTTCTCGCTGGGCAGTTTCGATCCCGGCTATCTGGTGCGCTTCCCGGTGGCGCTGGTCGAGGCCGAAGGTGAGATCGTGGCCTTCGCCAACCTGTGGCAGGCGCCGGCCGGGGCCGAGCTGTCGGTGGACCTGATGCGCCATGTCAATGAAGCGCCGAAGGGCACGATGGATTTCCTGTTCATCGAACTGTTCCTGTGGGGACGTGCGCAGGGCTATGCGCGCTTCTCGCTGGGCATGGCGCCGCTGTCCGGGCTGGCCCAGCACCGCCTGGCCGGCCGCTGGAACCGCTTGGCCGGCCTGCTGGCGCGGCATGGTGAACGCTTCTATGGCTTCAGTGGCCTGCGCCGTTTCAAGTCGAAGTTCGACCCGCAGTGGCGCCCGCGTTACCTCGCCGCACCGGGTGGCATGCACCTGCCGGCGGCACTGCTGGATGCCACGCGGTTGATCTCGTTGGACCCGCGGCGCGGCTGATGGAAAGTTTCGCCGGGCATGGCCCGGCGCTACCGGTGGGTGCGGCCTACGCGCCGCCCTTGAGGATCACCTCAGCCAAACGATCGTAATCACCGTTGAAGTGATGGTCGCCCGGCAGCTTCAGCTTCTGCACGCCATCGTTGGCCGGCAGGTCCGGGCACAACGCGTCCTCGTCATCCTTGCCGTACACGCACAGGGTCTTGGCCGCAGGCAGCTTCGCCACTTCCGGTGCGATCGGCAGGCCGCCGCCGCCACCGCCCAGCCAGTTGCTGACGTGGAATTCAAAATCAGCCTTGCGCCCCACCGACAGCAGCGCGATGCGCTCGATGCCGTCGCGGGTGCCCGCGTCGAGCTGGTTGATGGTGGCCGGCAGGACATCGGCGCCCTGCGAGAAACCAACCAGCATCACTTTGTCGCGGCGCCATTGCTGCCTGTAGTGGGCGATGATGCTCTGCAGGTCGGCGGCGAAGCCCTTGGGCGTGCGCTCGCTCCAGAAGTAGCGCAGTGAATCGATGCCGACCACGGCCACGCCATGCTCGCTCAGCGACGAGGCAACGTTCTTGTCCAGGCCCGCCCAGCCGCCGTCGCCCGACACGAAGATGGCCAGGGTATCGCCGTTGCCGCTGGCCGGCACTTCCACCACCGGCAGTCCCTTCAATGCATCCGGTGGCGGTGCCAGGCTCACTCCGGCCTGCGCGCCGACCACCCGTGCCGCAGCCACCAGGCCGGGCGAGGCATCACCGCGGGCAGTGCGCTTGAATTCACGCGCCATCGCCACCTGCTGCACGAACGCACCGGCCTGGCCGGCCTTGCAGGCATTGCCGCCGGCCGCGCTCAGCCACGGGAAATTCAGATCGGTCGGCTGCAGCCGGTTGTGCTTCACGCCATCGCCGCAGACCATGCGCTCATGGCTGTGGTCGGGGCAGAAGCCCGTGGTCAGCAGCCCGGCAAACACCTGCGTGTCGGCCTGCGCAGCCAGCGTATAGGCCATTTCCGCGCCTTCGCCATCACCGCCGACCAGCGGCAGGTGGTAGCCCGGCAGGTGCAGCGAGGCCTGCAGCCAGCGCGAGAAATTCTCGACGTCACCCGCACCGAACGAACAGGTCGGATTGCCTTCGCGCTTGAGCACGCCACGCAGGTGGCTGATGTCCACCGCCGCCACCAGGGCACCGTCGGCACGCAGGGCTTCAATCGGCAATCGGCTGGTATCGCCACCGGCAGTCGGTTCATGGAACCAGATCACCACCCGCTGCGGTGTTCCCGCAGGCATGTGCACCGGTATCTGGTCGAAGCGCCCATGGCTGAACTGCTGCACGTTCGCCGCCGCCATGGCCGGCAACGCAGCCAGCGCCAGCACCACACCCATTGCCCTGCCCAGCCCTGCACGCTTCATATCGCATCCCCGGTGGAATGCGCACACGATACGCCGCCACCGCGTGCACGGCACGTACCCGTGCAGGCCGTTGGGGATTCAGTCGGATGCGCTGCGCTGGCCGCGGCGGTACAGGGCAAACGCCAGCCACAACAGCCAGCCGGCAATCACCACGATCACTGTCTTCTGGCCCAGCCCACGCGGTGGCCCGGCCCGCCACAACACGTGCAGCCACAGCAGGACAAACGCCAGCCACGCCCAGCCCCACAGCAGCGCCGCACTGCGCTGCCAGCCCGGTTCGCGGCGCAGGTACCACGCCTGCAGCAGCATGCCGACGCTGGCGCACAGGAACGCGGTGTTGGCCGCCAGGCCATGCACCAGCGGCGCCAGCAGTGGCATCGCTGAGGGCAACCAGCTGTCGCCGATGGAAACGGTGGCCAGGCCGAGCGCAGCCACGGTGAACAGCAGCGGTGCAGCGGCACTGCGCCGCGGTCCCGTGCTGTGCCGGTACAGCGCGATGCCCAGCACGGCGATGGCCAGCGCCAGCAGGCAGTAGGCACTGCGCAGCGCCAGCCCCCAGGGGCCATGCAGGTACAGGCTGAGGGTGGCCTGCACCCAGTCCAGGTCAGCGCGCGCGAACTGGGTCCACACGGCAGTGGCGATGAACAGCAGCAGCGCAACGATGGCCAGCAACGCCGCCGGCCGCGCGCGCATCACGGTGTCTCCTGCGGGTGCCGCGCCTGCCACTCGGACAGCGCCTTGCGGTAGCGCTGCAGCTCGTCCGAATACAGGTCGAGCACGCACAGCGGGCAGCCGCTGCCGCAGCACTCGTTGGGGCCGGGCTCTTCCGGCGGCAGCGGGCGCGGATCGGGATCAGGTGCGGGCACGGGGTCGGTCACGGGCAGGCAGGACGTTGCGGACAGGCGCCCAGTGTAACGGCCCCGCTCAGGCGTCCAGTTGTCGCCGCAGGTTGGCGCGCGCGGCCGCGTCCAGGCGCTGGTGGAAGAAATCGCTGAGGAAGATGCGCGGCGCGCGCAGCAGGCCCTGCAGGAAACGGCGGCGGCCAGCGCGATAGAGGAAGCCCGGCACCACGCCCTGGTACTCCTCGGCCACGCCGCGGTCGTAGGCGGAAAACACCGCCTCGGGCGCGGCCAGGATGGCCATGTCGCAATCCAGGAACAGCGCCGCCTCGGCATCCACGTCTTCCGGCCCCAGTTCGCCGTGGCGCGCGGTCAGCAGGATCAACTGCTCCACCCGTGCCGCATCCACACCGGCCAGCTCCGGCGCCTGGGCCATGGCCCGGCGGGCCAGTTCGGCCGAACGCGCTTCGTTGTCCTTGCGCCCCGCCTGGTAGATGGCGTCGTGGTAGAGCACCGCCAGGTACACCTCGGCCGGTTGCTGCCAGCCGGGCCCGGCGGCAACGTCCTGGCAGTGCTGCAGCACCGCGCGCACGTGGCCGAAGTGATGGTAGGCGCGCGGTGGCGTGGCGTAGGCATCCTGCAGTGCCTGCCACTGCGCCGGTGCCAGCGGGATCGGGGCGAAGTCCATGCAGGGATCATCCCGCCGGCAGCCGCTGCGGGCAAGCTGGACAATTTTTCACCAGGCGCTCACATCGCCTGCGCGGCAATGCTGGCAACGGGTTGTCCACAGCTTTGTCGCGGGCTGATCCACACCGGGTGTGGATGAACCTGCGCCGCCGACCAATGGTCGATACCGGCCTGCCCACGCAGGTCTACACTGCCGGAAGGCGGGGCTGCCCGCCGCTGCAGGGAACTGCCATGCGCCGTCTTGCCGCTTGTTGCCTTGCCCTCCTGCTGGCTGCCACCGGTGCGTCCAGCGCCCTGGCCCAGGACCCGCCACCACCGGCGCCATATGTGGCACCGGCCGCGCCGGTTGCCGTGGCCAGCGTGCCACCCCCAGAACAGGTGCTGGCCATTCCCCCGCCCCTGCGGCAGATGCTGCAGGCACGGGTGATCGCCCACCACAGCTCACGCGAGCAGCGCCTGCAGGCACTGGCCGAGATGATCTTCGGAGCGCAGGCGCTGGACCTGCAGTACGACCCCAATGCGACCTACACGCTTTCGGAAATCTGGCAGAAGCGGCAGGCCAACTGCCTGGCCTTCACCCTGCTGTTTGCCACGCTTGCGCGCGAGGCGGGCATCCAGGCAAGCGTGCAGGAAGTGGATCGCGTCGTGTCCTGGTACCAGGACCAGGACCAAGGCGTGGTCTACAGCGTGGGCCACGTCAATGTAGGCGTGGTGGTGAACGGGCGCAGCGGCACCGTCGACCTGGACCGCAACATCCTCTATGACCGCCGCGGCCCGCATGCGATCACGCTGGACCGGGCGCTGGCGCACTTCTACAACAACCGCGGCGCCGAGCGGATGACCGCCGGTGACATGGCCGGCGCGCGCGACTTCTTCAACGCGGCACTGGCCCGCGCGCCGGATTTTGCACCCGCCTGGAACAACCTCGGCGTGCTGGACAGCCGCCAGGGCGACCTCGCCGGCGCGCGCACCTCGCTGGAAAAGGCGCTGCGGCTGGATGCCCGCGAGGATTCGGCACTGGTCAACGCCAGCGTGCTCTATCGCAGCCTGGGCCTGGTCACGCAGGCGCAGGCGCTGGAGCAGCGGCTGAAGGCTGTGCAGCGCAATGATCCGTTCGCCCAGTACATGGCCGGTGCCGCCGCGGAGCGCAGTGGCGACCTGGCCCTGGCGATCCGCTATTACCGGCGCGCGGTGCAGCTGTACGACAACGCGCACCAGTTCCATTTCGGGCTGGCGCGCGCGTATTTCCTCAGTGGGCAGTTGGCGCGTGCCGACCGCGAGCTGACGCGGGCACGTGCGCTGGGCGGCAACAGCAACCAGCAGCGCTACCAGGCCAAGCTGGACGGCCTGTCGCGCCTGCGCACGCAGCAGGCGCGGCGCTGAGGGCGGCTCAGGCCTTCTTGAGGAAGCAGGTCTTCAGCACCAGGCCCTTGATCTTGTCCGAGTTGCCTTCGATGTGTTCGGCATCGTCCTCGACCAGGCGGATGTTGCGGATGACCGTGCCCTGCTTGAGCGGGATGGACGAGCCCTTGACCTTCAGGTCCTTGATGACGGTGACGGTGTCGCCGGCCTGCAGGGTGTTGCCGTTGCTGTCACGCACGACCAGGGCCGCGCCGGCGCCCTCCTCGGCGGTCCACTCGAAACCGCAGTCGGCGCAGATCCACAGCGCGCCATCGGCATAGGTGTTTTCCAGGGTGCACTGCGGGCAGGCGGGAGCGGACGACATCAGCAAGTACCTCAAAATGAATCAACGGCCGCCATTGTAACCGGCGGGTCCGTGCTTCCATTTTTCCGCGTGCAGCGCCCCCGTGTCATGGCGTTGAGGCGAGGGGCCATGCGGGGCAGGACACGCCGTAAACCCATCCATGGGGGCTCGATGGCGCCATCCATGGCGCCAACGGTCCTGCCCCGCATGGCCCCTCGCCTCCGGACAGTTTCCCGCGCCCGCGGCCGGAAGAATCAAAAGCCTGCGCTGCTGCTTTGCTTTCTGCTGCCGCAGTGCAGGGGAACTGTCATGGCGGCGTGGGGAGGGGCGGATGGGACCGTAGGCTCCACGTACGGCGCCTACGAGCTACATGGACGTATTTACCGCGTGTCCCGTCCGCCCCTCCCCGCGCCGCCCGAGCGATCCAGGGAGGCGTTGAACCCATCCGAAGCAGAGGGGGAACTTGCAGGAAGACCCGATCTGCAGCAGAGTGCGCGGCCCCCGCCCGCCCCGGACCTCCCCATGCGCCTTGGCATCGACTTCGGTACCAGCAACTCCGCCGCCGCCATCGTCCGTGATGGACAGCTGCTGCCGATCCGCTTCGGTGACGCAGAGCAGTTCCGTACCAGCGTGTATTTCCCCGGCGTGGTGCCCGACCCGGACGACTTCCAGCTCGACGCCGGCCAGGAACACGAACTGCAGCAGATGATCGACAGCGCCGCCCGTGCCGCGCGCGCCGCCGGCCAGGAACGCACCCCGCAGGCACTGCGCCGCGAAGCCCTGCGCGCCCTGCGCCGCGAATGGATGGAAGCCCGCGCCGGCAAGGAACGCAGCGCCAGCGACCTGCTGCAGAACGCCATCTACGGCGATGACGCCCTGGAAGCCTATTTCGACGAGCACGAAGGCAACCTGGTGCAGAGCCCGAAGTCGATGCTCGGCTACAACCTGCACCCGCGCGCGCGGCAGACCATCACCGGCATCGCCGCGCACATCCTCGAACACATCCGCCTGACCGCCAGTGCCCAGCTCGGCCAGCCGCTGCGCGCGGCCCTGCTCGGGCGCCCGGTGCAGTTCCGCAGCTCGATCGGCGCCGCCGGCAACGACCAGGCGCTGGACATCCTGCGCGAGGCCGCCACCCAGGCCGGCTTCGACCAGATCGACTTCCTCGAAGAACCAGCGGCGGCGGCCATGCATTACCACGCCGAAAGCCGCGAGCGGCACCAGGCCGTCATCGTCGACATCGGCGGCGGCACCACCGACATCGCCCACGCTGAAGTGGGTGGCGATGCCGCCCCGCGCATCCATCGCGCCTGGGGTATCGCCCGCGGCGGTACCGATATCGACCTGTCACTGAGCCTGTCCAGCTACATGCCGCTGTTCGGCCGCGGCGTCACCCGCGTGCCCGCCCACCACTACGTGGAAGCGGCCACGGTGCAGGACATGACCCGCCAGCGCGACTTCCGCCAGCACAAGTACGACCACGTGGATGATCCGTGGGGTTCGCGCCTGCAGGCGCTGCAGGACACCGGCAACACCGCACGCCTGTACCGCGACGTCGAACGCGCCAAGATCGCCCTGAGCAGCAGCCCCAGCCACCGCAGCACCCTGGATTACATCGCCCGCGACCTGCATGCCGACAGCAGCACCGAAGGCCTGGCCACCGCCGCCTCGGGCTACCTGGCCCAGATCCGCGAGCTGCTGGCCCAGGTCCGCAGCGATATCGGCGGCGACCCGGATGCGGTGTTCCTGACCGGCGGCATGTCCCGCGCCGGCTACCTGCGGCAGGCGGCGGCCGAGGCCTTCCCGGGCGCCCGCATGGTCCATGGCGAGCCCTCGCTGGGCGTGGTCCAGGGCCTGGCGCTCGCGGCAGCCAGCCGGGATTAACAAAACGTTACGCGGAGTTTGCTACCCTCGGTAGGCTTGATAGGGCTCTACCTTCCGCCGGCTGCGCCGGTGTGTGTATCCGGGTAGGGCCCGGCCCGCTTGGCGGGCCTTGCGGCCATGCCTTCTGGCTCGTCCATGGTCCGCGTACTACCCGAGCCGCCATCGAGACCCGCTTTGGGCACCCGCCTGGCCCCTGTGGCCGCACAACCTGAAGAAGCACCTGCACCCATCGACTGCCGCCGTTGTGATGCGGTCTGTTGCCGGTTGCCCGTGCTGCTGCAGGCCGGCGACGACGTGCCCCGCCAGTATACCTCGCGCGACAGGCACGGCCGTGCCGTGATGGCGCGCAATGACGAGGGCTGGTGCGCGGCGATCGATCCCTATCACCTGCGCTGCACGATCTATTCGCAGCGCCCGGCGATCTGCCGCCAGTTTTCGATGGGTGGCGACGACTGCCGCCGCGAGCGGCAGGATTACCTGCGCCAGGCTGATGCCTGGTCGCTTTCCTCCCCTTCCACCTGACAGGAGCAACCATGCCCCGCAAGGCAAAGACCCCCGCGAAGGCTACCAACAGCATCCGCAGCGAACGCAAGGGCGCGGCCGCCAGCACCACGGTCAGCAGCGATTCGATTGCGTCCGATCTGGCCGCGTTCCGCAAGAGCGGTGGCAAGATCGAAGTGCTTGGCACCACCTGGGCGCTGAAGAAAGCCAGCTGACCCACCCTGACCGCGGCGGCGCTGCCGCCGCGGCCTGCCGGGCCGCGCTCAGCGGTCCAGGCTGACCCGCACGCTGCCCGAATGCGACTGGATGCGGATGTCACCATCGCCACCACCCAGCTTCGTATCGAGACTGCTGCCCGGCCCATAGCGCGGCCGCTCCACGGTGCCGGCATCACTGTTGATCGAGCCGGCGAAGCTGTTCACCGACAGCTGGGCCGAGACCTTGACCGGCAACCGCAGGTTGACCGAAGCACTGACCGACTCGACGTTGATGCGACCGCCCGGGGCCAGCCCCGAGGCAGACAAATCGATGCCGCCGGACACCGTCTCCACCGCCAGGCGCTGGATGCGGCCGGCATCCACGCCGACCCGCCCGGACACCGTCTGCGCGCCGATATCCCCTGACACGCCCCCACCCGCCTCGATGCGGCCACTGACGGTGTTCACGTCCAGGCGTGGCGTCTGCAGCTTGGCGATGACGTTGCCGCTGACCGTGTTGAGCTTGCTGTCGCCACTACGCCCGGCGGCGTTGAGGTTGCCACTGACCGTGTCGGCCTGCAGCCGGCGCACGTCGATGCCGCTGATGTCCTGGTCGGCACTGACCGTGCTCAGCAGCAGTTCCGAGGCACGCGGGACATTCAACACCAGGGTGGCCGTGCCGTTGGTGTGGCGCCGCGGGTATTCCACTTCCCAGCGCACCCGGTTGGCGCTCTTTTCCTGCCGCAGCTGCAGCCCATCGCCGAGGCTGCCGGTCAGCTGCACTTCGTTGCGGTCCCAGCCGCGCACGGTGACCTTGCCGGCCACGTTGCTCAGCTCGATGCGGCCACCGCTGGCCAGGGTGTGGCGCTCATCCACGCGTGTATCGGCCAGGGCCAGGGCAGGCAGCAGCAGCAAGGCAGCGCAGAGCGGGAAAAGGGTTCGCATGGGGTCTCTCCTCAGGTTGTCAGTCCGGCCGCGGCGGCCTGCGCCGCCTGCCGGGTCAATTCGAGCCGCAGCGTATAGGTACGCTTGAGCTGTCCAAGCAGGTGCGGTGCGCGCGGATCCTGCGCCAGCGCAGCACGGATCTGTGCCGCACTTTCATCCAGTTCGTGCAGGGCCGGCTGCCATTCCGCGGCGCGGGCACCGGGCAGCGATGCCACGGCCTGCTGGTACTGCTCGGTCATCGCCGCAGCCTGCAGCTGCAGCACCGATGGCGCAGGTGCCTGCACCGGTGCCTGCCGCCACGGGGCCACCGCATACACTGCCAGGCCGGCGGCCAGCGCAGCACCTGCCGGCAGCCACCAGCGCGGGCGGGCACGGCGCGGCAGGGCCACGACGTTGCCGGGATGCTCCACCGCTGCCGGTGCCGCTTCGCGCGGTGGCAACTGCGCCGCCAGGCGTGCCCAGCCATCGGCCGGCGGCATGCGCTGCCCGGGCAATGCCCGCAACCGCGCCTGCAGCGCAGGGTCGTGGTCGTGGTCGGTTTCGTGGGTACTCATGTCATGTCTCCCAGACGCGCGCGCAGCAGGCTCCGCGCGCGGTGCAACTGTGCCTTGGAACTGCCGACGGCCATCTGCAGCTGTTCGGCGATTTCCTGGTGTTTCCAGCCTTCGATGTCGTGCAGCACCAGCACCGCACGCGCCCGTGGTGGCAGCGTCGCCAGCGCGCGTTCCAGATCGCGCTCGGTGCCGGCGCAGCGATCGTGCACGGCCAGCTCCTGCAGGCCGCCATCGACCTCGTCCAGGCTGTCGTGGTCCGGCCCGGCGGCGCGGCCGCGCAGCTCCATCAGCGCTGCGTTGACGCCCAGCCGGTGCAGCCAGGTCGACAGGCTGCTTTCGAAGCGGAACCCCGGCAGCGCCTTCCAGGCCTGCAGGAAAGCTTCCTGCAGCGCATCCTCGGCGCGCGCCTGCTGGCCGCCGCACAGGCGCCACAACACCGCGAACACGCGCGGCGAATGGCGCCGGTAGAGCTGTTCGTAGGCCCCCATGTCGCCCGCCGCCGCGGCCCGCACCAGGGCGGGTTCGTCGACGGCGTCGGCGTCGGTGGTGGCAGGCAGCGCGGGCATGATGGTGTCGAGCATATCGCTTGGATGCGGCGACCCTGGAAAAGGTTTAAGGCCGATTGAAGGCGGCGCCATTGCAACCTTTTCGATGCTGGCTGCATCCATGCAGGGTCCTTGGTGAAAATCCCCGGAGTCCCGCCATGTCCAGCTCCTCCTGCGCCGCCCTGCTGGTGATCGTCGCCTGCGTCGTGCTGCAGGCCCTGGACCTGTCGCTGCAGCTTCGCGCGGACAACAGCCAGGCCTGCCTGCATCAGCATCGGCAGGCGGTGGTCTGCGTGGCCTGGCCAGGATCGGTCGAAACCCCGGCACGCGCCGGGTAACATCAAGGGCCGTTATCGCCACGTGTTGTCGCCCCATGATGTTGTCGCTGAAGGATCACCTGCCCGCCTGGAGCCATCCGTGGCTGAACTACATCGGCATCGCCCTGCAGATCGTGCTGGTGCTGGTGGTTGCCTGGCTGCTGCGGGTACTGGCCCGCCGCCTGATCCGCCGTTTCGCCGAGCACTACACGTTGCCGCCGGAGATGGCGATGGGCGCGCGTCGGATCACCAGTTTCGTGGTCTATTTCAGTGCGCTGCTGTACATCCTCAGCCTCTTGGGCGCGAAGCCATCGGTGCTGTGGACGGCCTTCACCGGTTTTGCCGCCGTGGGCGCGGTGGCGTTCTTCGCGGCGTGGAGCGTGCTGTCGAACATTTTCTGCACGCTGCTGATCTTCACCACCCGTCCGTTCCGCCTGCATGACTACATCGAGGTGCTGGAGAACGGCGAGAAGCCGGGGCTGAAGGGCCGGGTGATCGACGTGAACCTGATCTACACGACGCTGCAGGAAACGGGCAACGGCCACGAGGGCACGGTGCTGCAGCTGCCGAACAACCTGTTCTTCCAGCGCACGGTGCGGCGCTGGCGGGATCCCTCGCAGGCCCCGGGTGGCATCCAGGGCGACGGCTGAGAGGTTGAGGGTTTTTGCAGGGCTGCGCCCTGCACCTGCAGAGGCCAGAGCAAGAGCAGAAGCTGGCTTTCCGTGGGTTGGCGGGGCGGGTCCGGTTGAGGGGGACGCTGCAAGTACGTCCATGTAAGCTCGGTCGCCGCATCCATGCGGCTCACGCCCCCTCAACCGGACCCACCCCGCCTTCGACAGTTCTCCGCGATCTGTCAGAACGGCGTTCTGCTTTGGTGGGTGCCGACCGTTGGTCGGCACGGGGTCGGATATCGATGTCTGACAGATGTGTCGACCAAGGTCGACACCTACCAACAGCCGCACGTCCCAGTAGATCCACGCCATGTGTGGATGAATTCACTCGATATCCGACAGATGTGCCGACCAACGGTCGGCACCCACCAAAAGCAGCTGGCACCAACAGCCACCGGCCAACTGTCAGAGGTGGGGCGGTGTGGGTGGGCAGGACCGTTGGCGCCATGGATGG